>JAAXQF010000583.1 GCA_012974435.1 Desulfuromonadales bacterium
GCCCGGAGGTTTACATCTTCGAATGGGGCCGGATATTCCGTTGTGCAATGCAGTAAACGAACCTTGGCAAGTAGGGCGGCCTGTCCTTTATTTGATAAAAATGCTTCTTGAAAAGCCTCGAGTGATGGTTTACTGCCACCCTTAATGAAACCGAAAGCAAGAACACTGAGCGCCTGCTCGACCTCATCTAAAGTGCTCATCCCCGTTGACAGGATCACCGGCTTACCCGTTTGTGCAATCTTGAGGATGAGAGGCCCGTTGGTGATCTCCCCGGAAGGGATTTTCAGGCAGGGCAAGTCAAAGGTCTCAGAAAGGAGATCAACACTTTCAAAATCAAAGGGAGTCGAAAGGAACTGAATCCCCTGATTCTGGCAATGCGCCATCAACTGGCGATGTGCAGCCTCGTCCAGTTCCAACTTGTGGATCATGTCGAACTGTGATTCATCGGCACCCGTAGTGCTGATCTGATATTCTGCCTTAGGGGCGGACTTGCTGACCAGACTTTTCGCCTTGAAGGTTTGGAACTTGACGGCGTCCGCACCGGCCTCGACAGCGATGTCGATAAGCTGCCGCGCCTTATCGAGCGAACCGTTATGGTTAACTCCGGCTTCGGCAATAATAAAAACCGGATCCATTTTAGATTGTCTCCTTCAATAGAATAAAGGCTTCCGCGGCATGAGTTCCTGAGGTAGATCCGTGTACAGCGGCCAAGGCACGAATTGCTTTTTCGCTCCGTGGGAAGGGGAACACTCCCCCTTCGTTTTCATAGGATGTAAAAATATCCAATTTGCGATCAAGGTAATGTTCGATGTCAATATATACGTTTGGTTCGAACCCTCGAGTATTCGGATTCATGCCAAAACCTGTTTCAGAAAGAGTTTCATAGGAAAGTACGCGATTTACGTGCCTATACCTGAACCACTTTGTGCAGGCCGAAGCAGCATCAAAAACAACCCTGTGATCGGTGTGGGCATCGCCCCGGTGAGGCAGGTAAATGATATTGGGTTTTACTACCTTAAAAACCGAGCTAATTGCCGCAATAATTTCACTTAATGGAATCTGGTCTAGGCCGGAGGAAGGGAGGTTCAGATTATGGACTGAATCGAAGCCATATGAATCTGCCACCTTGTCAATTTCAGATGCCCTTGCCTTGACCCTTTCCTCCGGAAATCCGAGTTTACTCGACATCCCCGTGACAATCAGCCAGTGAACTTTGTCCCCTTCGGCTTTATGTCTCAACAAAGTCCCCCCACAACCAAGGGTTTCATCATCTGGGTGCGGTGCAATGACAATGACAGATTTCAAAGGTAATCTCCCTTCTGCGGCAGCGGATCAAGTTCATGATCGATCAACAAGATTGCATTGCAGCCCGACTTCACAGTAATCCCAGTATGGTCGACATCCAGCACCTTGCCCGGTTCGATGTTTCCGCACTCACTAGCGAGAGACACCACTTCGCTCTTCCAGATTTTCTTTTCCAATCCAAGATAGTTGCAATGTGCACCGACATAGGGGTTTGTTAGTGCCCTGATGAGATTATAAATGTTCTCTGCCGACATCCGCCAATCGATCAAACCATCAGGCTTTGACCTCTTGCGCCAATAATTTGAAGTAGTATGGTCCTGTCTTATGCGGGGATAATGATTTTTAACAAGTTGGTGGGTAAACAGCGTGACTTGTGATTTTGCAACATCAACTAACTTCCCATAGAGCGTTGCAGCATTATCCGCAGTGTGAATTTCCACAGGAACTTGACTCAGGATATCTCCAGAATCGGCCTCTGTGCCCATAAAGAAAAAGGTCGAGGCTGTTTCACTCAAACCCAAAGCTAGAGCCCAAATAATCGGATGACGGCCCCTGTTTTTTGGCAAGGCTGCGGGATGGTAACCGACAACCCCCAAACGAGCGATCTGAAGGATGTCATCGCCAAGCAGGTACGACCACCCGAAACAATAGATGACATCCGGCTTGAGTTCTTCAAGCCACGCCTTCATCTCAATTTGGTCATTACCCTTAGCGGCAAAACAACTGGCACCGATACCATTTGCAAGAGATTCAAGACTTTGAAAATCTGCGTTAAAACTTGATTGATTACGAGTCACAACACCGACCAATTCAATATCGGGGAGAGTCAGCAGATGTTGCAGCAACTGGTAGCTGAAATTGACACAACCAATAAATGCTACTCTCATAAAAAATCCACGTCGTGAAATTTTTTCATGAGAATACCATCAAGTTTCACATTCTTAAGCACATCCATTATTTGAAAGGAGACCTCTCCCATACCATAGAGAGATGTCGAATTTTCGACAATTTCATTAAATTGTTTTGTCAGCGCTTTACGAATGGCTGCTACAATCTCGACTTTTATCTCAGAGCAATCGATGACAGAGGATGCCTTAAGCCTGCCCGCCTGTCGCTTACCTAAATTAACCGTGGGTTTTCTAAACGCTGGCACTTCAATCAAGCCACTGGAGGAATTTCCGACCACCAGATCCACGTGTTTTATTGCGCTAAGGTATCTCAACTGGCCAAGAGATGTTGCTACATAGACCCGATCTGTCCATCTGCTTGCCCAATCATCAATCATCTGGCAGATAATTCGGCCACCAGTATCAGCATTAGGTTTCGTGATAATAATTTTGGCCTCCGGGAACATGTCTAACGCTTCAATCATTTCCCGCATGGGGATATCCGACGTTTGTTCGCCAAGGGTGACCGGGTGGTATGTAACCAGGAAATTGAGTTCTCCGAGTTCAAAATCGATTGAAGCTTCTAATTCCTTGCGGTTCAGAAACTTCGTTTTTTGAACATTATCTAAACCAATTGCTCCGAAGTTAAATACGCGTGCCGGACTTTCTCCAAGTTGTACGACTCTTCGGCGATAAGGTTCGGCTGCGACAAAGTGTATCTGTGCCATCTTGGTGACGGAATGACGGATCGCCTCGTCTATAAGGCCCTCTGTTGTCTCGCCCCCATGGATATGAGCAACCGGGATCCTCGCTACGAGAGCAGCCTGTGCAGCCGCAAGGATTTCAAAACGGTCGCCGAGCAATACCATGACATCTGGCTTGAGAGCATCCAAGGCATCGGCAAAACCTATCACACCTAGCCCCATCGATTTCGCAATTCCCACTGACGTGTCGCTGGCAAGCAGCATCTCAACCTTGGCGTCGATGTCGAAACCGTCGTTCTCAATCACTTTGTAAGTCAGGCCGAACTCAGTTGAAAGATGCATACCGGTGGCAACAACCTGCAACTCCAGTTCTGGATCAGTCTGAACTTCCTTCATCAACCAGTACAGCAGGCCGTAATCGGCCCGAGTTCCGGTCACAATACAGATCTTGCGCTTAGGCATGGTCCCCTCCCAAA
>JAAXQF010000109.1 GCA_012974435.1 Desulfuromonadales bacterium
CTTCATACCCATGAGGATGGGACCAATCTGCTCGGCACCACCCAGTTTGTGTAGCAGCTTGTAGGCGATGTTGCCTGACTGCAGATCGGGGAAGATGAAGACATTGGCGTCTCCTTTGAGTTTTGAGAAGGGGTATTGCTTCTCAACGAGCTCAGGGTCGAGCGCTACGTTGGCCTGCATTTCGCCTTCGACAACCAGTTCGGGATCATGTGCTTTAACCATGGCCGTGGCACGTTTAACCTTGATCGTTAGAGGATGAGGAGCGCTGCCGAAGTTCGAGAAGGAGAGCATGGCAACTTTTGGCTCGAAATCAAATTGCTTAGCTTTCTGAGCTGTCAGAATAGCTGTCTCAGCCAGCTCTTCAGCTGTTGGCTCAATGGCGACTGTGGTGTCGGCAAAGAAGGTCGCCTCTTTTTTGGTGACCATCATGTACATGCCATGGACCTTGGAGAGTCCGTCGCGCTTGCCGATAACTTCCAGAGCAGGACGGATCGTCTCAGGATAATGGTGGTTGATGCCCGAGAGCAGAGAGTCCGCGTCACCTTTAAGGACCATCATCGAACCAAAGTGGTTGCGGCTCTTGCTCATGATGCGCTTTGCTTCAGCCTGGGTGATCCCTTTACGCTGACGCATGGTGTAAAATTCTTGGGTGTAATCTTTGACCATTTCACTCTTGCTCTGATCGATAATGGTGATCCCGGTCAGGTCGATGTTTGCAGCGGCTGCATTGGTTTTGATCTCTTCTTCGTCACCGAGCAGGATCGGCTTGGCAATCCCTTCGTCAACCAGGATCTGAGCTGCACGTAGAATCTTCTCTTCTTCACCTTCAGGGAAGACGATACTCTTCGGACAGGCCTTGGCCTTATTGATCAAGGTGCGCATAATCTGCTTGGAGTGCCCCTGCATTGCTTCCAGGTGCTCCTTGTAGGCATCCATGTTTTCGATCGGACGACGGGCAACCCCAGAGTCCATAGCAGCTTGGGCTACGGCGGGAGCGACATGCAACAGGACGCGCGGGTCAAATGGCTTTGGGATGATGTACTCGCGGCCAAACTTGATCTCTTCACCGGCGTAAGCTTTACGCACCGAATCAGGAACATCTTCTTTAGCGAGTTCGGCAAGAGCTTTGACCGCAGCTAACTTCATCTCGTCGTTGATAGCGCTGGCGTGGGTATCGAGTGCGCCTCGGAACAAGAAAGGGAAGCAGAGTACGTTATTGACCTGGTTGTTGTAATCAGATCGGCCGGTGCCGATGATAACATCGTCACGAACAGCTTTGGCTTCCGGTGGAGTGATCTCCGGGTCGGGGTTGGCCATGGCGAAGACGATCGGGTCTTTGGCCATTGACTTGAGCATATCCTGGGTGAGAGCGCCTTGGGCAGAGACACCAAAGAAAATGTCGGCATCCACCATGGCATCTTCCAGGGTGCGAGCGTCTGTCTCAGCGGCCAGACGTTCCTTGTAAGGATTCATTCCTTTGGTTCGTCCTTTATAAATAACGCCCTTGGTGTCGCAAAGAATGACATTGTTTTTATCAATGCCCATTGTGATGGCGAGATTGGCGCAGGCGATACCGGCAGCACCTGCACCATTGACAACAATCTTGCATTTTTCGATCTGCTTGCCGACGATTTCAACAGCGTTGAGCATACCCGCTGCTGAGATGATGGCGGTGCCGTGCTGGTCATCATGGAAGACCGGGATGTTCATGATCTTCTGAAGCTCTTCTTCAATGTAGAAGCACTCTGGCCCCTTGATGTCTTCCAGGTTGATCCCGCCAAAGGTTGGCTCAAGCAGCTTAACTGTGCGGATTATTTCGTCGGAGTCTTTGGTGTTGAGTTCGATATCGAAAACATCGACATCAGCGAAGCTCTTGAAGAGGACGCCTTTGCCCTCCATGACTGGCTTTCCAGCCAGCGCACCTATATCACCAAGACCGAGAACGGCTGTGCCATTGGAGACGACTGCGACCAGGTTCCCTTTTGCGGTATATTTGTAAGCATCATCAGGATTCTTTTCAATCTCAAGACAAGGCTCAGCAACGCCAGGGCTGTAAGCCAGTGCAAGGTCCCTGCTCGTAGCACACGGCTTTGTAGTGATAACTTCAATCTTGCCTTTACGGCCCATTGAGTGATAATCAAGCGCTTCCTGTCTTTTTGACATTCTTTGTGTCCTCCTTGGCTTGTTGCCTTGAAGCCAATTTGTTGGTGTTTTTTGTTTTAGTAAATATTTTTAGCAATAATAAAAAGTCTAGATAATGCTCATAGCACTCTCTTGTCAAGATAAAACAGTATTATAACGACTAATTGCGTGCTTATACAGCAATGCTGATGCCAATATTTATGATTTCGTGGAATACGGTGCAACGTCTTATAAAGTATCGCTTTTCCCACTGTCGTCAAGCCTCTTTTCTCTGAAACTTTGACTATGTAGTATGAAGCTTGTGGCTAAAATTGGCCATGATAGGCTGTTAATACACGTTTTCGTCCACTTGGATTGACAGAGCCACTTTCAGACGATAGTCGTTATAGTTGTAAAGTACCAAACTCACTTCAAGGCATTTTGATGATTAATGATATGAACACACCTGTCAGAATAGCGGTCCTCTCCGACACACATCTCCCGGACTCGGCAGATGCCTATGATTTTCTGCACACCTTGATAGAGGAAGTTCTTGCGCCGGTCGACGTGATCCTTCATGCCGGTGACCTGGTGTCTCCCAATCTGCTTGATGCCTTCTACGAATATCCTTTCCACGCGGTTCGGGGCAATATGGACCCTGCAACTCAAGGGATACCGCACAAGAAAGTTATTCATGTAGGCGGGTTTACCATTGGCTTGATCCATGGTTGGGGTTCTGTGGGTGGCCTGGAGGACCGGATTTATGATGAGTTTGCAGGAATTTCACTAGATTGCCTGGTCTATGGTCATAGTCATCAACCGGCCTGTCATCAGCACGATGGTGTCCTGTTTTTTAACCCTGGCAGCGCAACGGACAGGCGTAGCATGGACTATCACTCTGTCGGTCTGCTGGAAGTTGATGACGATATACGTGGTACGATCATTCGTTTGGATTAGCCTAGCAGCCTTTCGGACTATCAGGGCTGAGGCGAAAATTTGGTTGTTTGAGACCAGATCTTAACTCTTTTGAGAGTAATAGCCGTAGCTATTGGTCGAAAAGGAGCTGAGATATGGGCCAAACAGGCGGATTTGCAGCCAGCCCATTGATTGTCCGACATGCTGCTTACAAGGAGAGAACATGGATCAATTGTGGGCGCCATGGCGTCTTGAGTATATTCAGAGCCCCGAAGAAGGGGATTGCATTTTCTGCGTCAATGATGAGTCTATTGCAGACCCGGGTCGCCT
>JAAXQF010000276.1 GCA_012974435.1 Desulfuromonadales bacterium
AGATGTGTATAAGAGACAGGAAGAAGAGGCCGAAGAAATCATTACCACTGCTGGTCATCAACTCGATCAATTCCAGAGACAGCACTATTCAGATATGCCGGCCGGTAACAAGCGCTACATCGCTTGCAGTCAGCAGGTCACGAAAGAAAATGTTGATATGTTAAATCAGGTTTTGGGGAAGTAACTCTTTCTTTAACCTGAACATAATTTAAAGGTTTTTTATGAGACGCGTACTTTTTGTAATTCTATTGTTTCTGATGTGTGTGACGAGCTCGCTGGCGAATTCGTCACAAAATATCGAGGAGCATGCTGCGCAGATTTCCAATGCAATCGCTGTCCCATTGTATAGTTATGACTTGAGTTCAGTCGCGTCAGTCGTTGAATCAATTGTTACCGATGAAGACGCGATTCGAGCTGTTGATTTGGTTGACGTAAATAGTGAAGAGGTCATTTTTCAGGGCTATAAAAACGATGCAGGCTCCTTTGTTAAAGAGGCGCCGATCTCTGATCAAATGAAGTCCGACTTGCAGCAGTTTTCCATGCAGGTTGTTCATGAGCAAGAGGACCTGGGTTTACTCAGGATATATTATCGAGTTACAGAGAAGAGAGCTGCTGCGGGCCTCTCTCCAGAAGAACTTGAATGGATAGAAAAAAATCCTATTGTTACCGTTGGCAACGAAATTGATTGGCCTCCATTTGATTTTGCCGAAGACGGTCAACCGATGGGGTACTCAATCGAATACTTTGAACTCCTCGCAGAAAAAGTTGGTCTTAAAACAGAGTATGTCAATGGTTTTACCTGGGTTGAATTGGTTGAGAAACTAAGGATTGGTGAAATCGATGCCCTACCTGCCATTTATGTAACGGAGGAGCGACAGGCTTCATTCGCTTTTACCTCAGACTACTTCTCACAACCATCGGTCATGGTGGTAAACAGTGCTAGTGACGACATCAAAAGCCTGAGTGATTTATCCGGAAACGCCTTGCTGCCATCAGGGGTTTCTCCATCACTGATTTGATGGCCCAGAAACACCCCGAAATTGAACTCTACCTGGTTGATGCTCTCCTCGATGGTCTTATGGCTGTTTCAACCGGTCAGGCCGATGCTTTCATTGATAGCATTGGCAACGTTTCCTATATGAAAGAAAAGAATTTTATTCCCAACCTCAAGTTTATCAGTGACGAATCTCTTGATGAGATACAAAACCCGGCACTTCATATAGCTGTTCCCAGGCAACTGGAGGTTTTGCGCGATATTTTGCAAAAGGGGATGGCTGAAGTTAGTGCTGTGGAGAAAAAAGTCCTGACCGAACGCTGGTTGGGTGTCCTCGGCGAGTTAAACAAAAAACAGAAACCTGTTCAGCAAGAGCCTGTCAAAGAAGACACGTCAAAGACCTCTATCTGGATCGTTCTTGCGATCTTGTCAACGATTCTGGTTTTGCTGGCTCTAGGCATGTTGCTGTCTTGGGCGAACAAGTCAGATAAGGCGATTCAGTTTGGAACCCGGGCTTTCAGATGGAGGACAATCCTGATTCTGGGGCTGTTTGTCAGCATCGTTTTCTTGGCAAGTTGGCTAACTCTGGAACGTAATAAAGATAAGATTCTAGCTGGTGTTGAGAACAACCTCAGGTCGACTTTACAAACGACCTGGGAGCGGATGCATGTCTGGGCTGATGATAAGATGAATTATCTCCGCCAACTTGGCAATAATCCGAAGCTGGTTACGGCCGTTGACGACTTGATTCATAATAACCGCTCAAACAGCCACGCTGTTGGTAACTTTGATCGTTCTGATGTCCCGACATTCTTCTCTGACAATGAATCTGAGCTTGGTAATTTTAAGTATTTGATTGTGGACCGAGAGAGTAGAATTATTGCCTCCAACGAACGGCAATTTGTTGCTTCAGGCTATGTACAGGAAAACAACCTCGGCGGTTTTATCGAACAAGCCTTCCGGGACAGAATTGTTTTTGTCCCACCGGTTACTCTTCAAAGTTCTGATGTGCCAGCCATGTATTTCGCTACGCCGCTTAAGAAGGCTGATGGCCAGATTGTTGCGATTTTGCTACAGCAGGTTGATCCCTCCAAAGATTTTTCCAAAGTTTTGCAGTTCTCACGAGTAGGCGAGTCTGGTGAAAGTTACGCCTTTAATGATGAAGGTCGTCTTCTCTCCGCAAGTCGGTTCGATGACAATCTGAGATCTATCGGGTTGCTCAAGGAAGAAGAAATGAGTCTTCTCTTGATAGAGATCAGGGACCCGGGGGGCAATATGGCTGAAGGGTTCCGTGCCAAGACTCTCCGTTCAGACCAGCCTCTGACCACGATGGCAAAAAGTGCCATAGCTATGAAGGGGCATGGGGCGAAAGAAGGCCAACAGGTAAATCATCTTATAGAAACAAATCTGCAAGGTTATAACGATTATCGTGGCGTTCCTGTTGTGGGCGCATGGATTTGGGACGACGATCTTGGCTTTGGCATTACTTCGGAAATGGATATCACTGAAGCCTTGTCCGTCTATAAAACCATGCAGACGACAGTTGTCGCTATCCTTGGATTTACGCTCTTAATTCTTGTCGGGATCACGTTCTTTATCTTACTCGTCGGCGAGCGCACCAATCGTGCTTTGTTGAAGGCTCGTGACGAGCTTGAAGGTAAGGTTGAAGAAAGAACTTCTGAACTCAGAGAAAACCAGGAACAACTTGCCGAAGCTAAGGAAGCCGCTGATGCAGCCAACCAAGCAAAAGGAGATTTTCTGGCCAATATGAGTCATGAAATTCGTACCCCGATGAATGCCATTATTGGCATGTCTTATCTCTGCCTCGGTACGGAATTGAAAACACAACAGCGCGATTACGTGGAGAAGGTCCACCGTTCAGCAAACGCGTTGCTGGGTATCATAAATGACATACTGGACTTCTCAAAGATTGAAGCAGGGAAAATGACTATTGAGTCAATTCCTTTCAAACTCGATGAGGTTTTGGGCAATCTGTCAAACCAAGCCGCCATCAAAGCCCAGGAAAAAGGGCTGGAGTTGCTGTTCGATGTTGCCCCCGCTGTGCCACGCTTTATGAAGGGCGATCCTCTTCGCCTTGGCCAAATTTTGCTGAACCTTGTCGGGAACGCCATCAAGTTCACCAGTGAAGGGGAGGTCGCAGTTGAAATTTATGCGGAGAGCCGTGAGAAGAACTCCGTAGAGGTGAAATTTGTTGTCAGGGATACTGGTATCGGTATGACTCCTGAACAGTGCGCCAAGCTTTTTCAATCATTCAGTCAAGCTGACACCTCTACAACCCGAAAGTATGGTGGTACTGGACTGGGGTTAGC
>JAAXQF010000623.1 GCA_012974435.1 Desulfuromonadales bacterium
CCAACACAGATGATCTGGTCAAGGATTTTACGTCCACGCTGCTTCCCGTTATTGAGAAACCTGTTTGCAGAATGGGGATAGCCGGCAACTGCGGGCTCGGGCCGAGTGATATCGTTTGGGCGGCAGAGCAGGGGGCCAATTACTGGCTTTGGGGGGCCAGCTTTAAAAAGGTCACCGAGGGAATCAAGCAAGTTATACGGCAGGACCGGGAAAAACACGTAGTGGCAATGCTCGGCTGGGGGCTGTTCGGCTGGCAGATTCGCCTGAACGTTGAGAACGCTTTGCGTAAGCTGAATACAGACTACCTCGATGTCTTCCAGTTGAGCTGGCTGGGTCGCATGTCAGGCTACCGTAAGGGTCTGATCGATACCTTGCTGACCTTGAAACAGGAAGGCAAAATCAGGGCGATCGGCGTCAGTATCCATGATCGCCAGCGTGCCGGACGTCTGGCACTGGATTCGGAGATTGACCTGTTCATGATTCGCTACAATGCCAAGCACCCCGGCGCGGAGCAGGATATCTTCCCATACCTTGCTAAACGCAACCCGGCGATTGTGAGCTATACCGCCCTGGCGTGGCAGCAATTGACCCGGCCTCTAAAGGGTGTCGATATGCCGCCTTTAACCCCGGAACTCTGCTACCGCTTTGCTTTAACCAATCCCCATGTTCACCTGGTATTGACCGGCCCGGCAAATCGCGAGCAGCTCAAGCAGAACTTTGCGGCGCTCCGGCAGGGGCCATTAACGTCGGAAGAGTTAAGCTGGGTTCGGGAATATGGTCGGATGGTTAAAGATCGGAAGAAGCTTGATTATGTGCGATGAAGATATTGGGGGTTTGGGTTCTTTGACCCAGATTTTAGCGTTCAGGGGGTAGGCGCATAACTTCCAACGATCTCATTAAAAGGTGCCTGTCCCCTGAAACTCATGGCTCTGTTTGGTGTCAGGTCCACACATGCCACAAAAAATGTTCAAATTCTATGGCTCCCCTTGCGAAAAACCCCTTCGGTCTCCGGCCATCTCAGTCCGACACATAGAGGGCAGCACGCGCCTTGTCCGGAAGCTGCAGGGTTCTGGCCTGGAAAAACTCCTTTAAACGCTCCTTATCCAGAGTCTCTTCCTCGAACAGGATCTCAGCAAGCGCTTTCAGAACCTCACGATTCTCAGTCAGGACCAGCTCGGCACACTCCTGGGCGGTATGGACCAGCTTTTCGATCTCCTGGTCGATGATCCAGGCGGTCTTCTCGCTGAAGGTCTTTTCCGTGGCCAGCTTGAGGCCAAGAAACGGGTGCTCTTCGCCCCGGTTGAAACTTAAGGGGCCGAGTTTTTCGCTCATACCCCACTGACAGACCATCTTCTCGGCGAGGGCCATGACCTGCTTGAGATCATTCTGGGCACCGGTCGAATACTCGCCAAAAAAGAGTTTCTCTGCGGCTCTGCCGCCCAGGGTCACGGCCAGTTGTGCCAGGAGGCCGCTGCGCTGGTAATGGTAGCGGTCGTCCTCCGGCAGCTGCTGGGTCATACCGAGTGCCTGTCCACGCGGGATGATCGTCACTTTGTGGATCGGATCGGTGTTCGGCAGGCAACTGGCGACCAGGGCATGCCCCGATTCGTGGATAGCTGTGATCCGTTTCTCCTGCTCGGACAGGTACAGTTTGCGCTCCATGCCCATGAGCTGGCGGTCTTTCGCCTGGTCCAGATGATACATGGAGACCTGCTCCGCATCTTCGCGGGCGGCGATCAGGGCGGCTTCATTGACAAGACCCTGCAGGTCTGCTCCGACCATGCCGGGGGTCCCCTTGGCGATTGTCTCCAGGTCGACGTCGTCCGCCAGAGGCACGTCTCTGGTGTGGACTGCAAGAATCTTGGCCCGATCGCGCCAATCAGGTCGATCGATCACCACTTGGCGGTCGAAGCGACCCGGACGCAGCAGAGCTGTATCAAGCACATCCGGCCGATTGGTTGCGGCCATTACGATCACTTCATCGTGGGGTTCGAAACCGTCCAGTTCCGATAGCATCTGGTTCAGAGTCTGCTCACGTTCATCGTGACCACCACCCAAACCGGTGCCGCGCGCCCGGCCGACCGCATCCAGCTCATCGATGAAGATAATGCTTGGAGCATTCTGCTTGGCTTTTGTGAAAAGGTCACGGACTCTGCTGGCACCGACGCCGACGAACATTTCGACGAACTGGGAAGCAGAGATGCTAAAGAAGGGAACATCGGCTTCGCCGGCCACGGCCTGGGCCATCAGGGTTTTGCCGGTCCCCGGCGGACCGACCAGCAGAATACCCCGCGGCAGTCTGCCGCCGAGCTTGGTGAATTTTTGCGGCTCGCGCAGGTAGGCGATCACCTCCTGCAATTCCTGTTTTGCCTCCTCCAGGCCAGCCACGTCCTGAAAGGTTTTACTCGAGGCTTCACGCAAGAAGAGGCTAGCCCCCGATTTACTGTATCGGTTCAGGAGACCGCCGCCCAGACCACCTTGCTTGCTGGTGCGTTGGTAGATATACCACCAGATGCCGAAAATGATGATCCAGGGCAGCAGATTCGCTATCAAGGTTGTCAAGGCTGATCTGTCCTCGGGCGGCTCGACATTGACCACGACCTGATGGGTTTCAAGCAGGGGGATCAACTCCTGGTCGTCGATCGGCGGAAGGTTGGTGCGAAACTGTTGGTAGGCACGAGGCTCCCCGGATTTGTCCGCGGTAGCGTCTTCATAAAAGGTGGCGAGCGGTTCCGTGAAGCGCCCGGTCAGGACTTCGCCCTGGATGGTAACTGCGGCAACATTGTCCAGCCGAACTTCATCCTTGAAACGACTGTAGGCGATCTGGATAACTGGATCTCGCGTCGCAGGGGGAAACATGTACATATACAGGCCATTGATGACCAGTATCAGAAAAGTCAGCAGCAGGATTCTTTGCCAGGGATCTTTCACCATAATGATAGCCGGCTCCTGTTATTCGCGCGCTGATTGTTGCCCTTCTCTAATATCATAGCAGAACCAAGGCGCTCTGCTTTGCTGGAGGAAAGCCAAATTGGTGATTCGTGATCATGTCATCGACCCTTTGGCGAGGATTCCGGTGACACATTACTATTGTGTCACCGAAACTCACGATCTCAACCCGCGCCTTGGCCTCGAAAAAAACACAAGGGACAACAAGAAACGCAGCCCGGGTTCGGGGACACAGAATTTGTGTGTCCCGGAAATAGGTATATTTATTGGCGAAGGATGGGGCTTGGCAACTCGCTCGGCAGCAGAGGCCGCGGAGTCATGTAGTCCGGCAGTTGCAAGAGTTGTGTGTCGTGCGGTTGATCAAGCTCCGCGTACAGGCGTTGCGTGTCGCTGATGTATGACT
>JAAXQF010000625.1 GCA_012974435.1 Desulfuromonadales bacterium
CGCTATTTTCACAAAGAAGACAAAGCAGGGGCACTCCTTTTAAAAAATCATTTGGCGCAGTTCATGTCCCCTTTGATCAACTTTAAAAATACAAATGTTAAAATCAAAAATTTGAGTCGACAGTATCCCAACGCACGAAAAGGGGCCATCGAACTCTGGTTAAATTTTTAACCCGAGTTTCGCCCCTACCCGGTGTTTCTAAAAATAATCTGGAGAAATTGTTTCATGCCCATACAAGGGAAAGACCGCCGAGACCTTAGACGAGCAGTGGAACTCCTTGAAAACCCGAGTTTCATTTCCAGAATTATCGACGTTATCGGACAACCCCTTGAAAAAATCATGGATTCGCTGCCCGCCTCAGCATCCGGAAAAGTTCAGGGTGCCGTACAAGCCACGCTGAACAAACTGCTGGTTCTCACCGTCAGAACCATGGGCGAGGGCTTCCAAGGCCGGGCATCCACCCTGACCCACAAGATCGCAAGTGGTTTAAGCGGTGCCATCGGCGGCGCCTTTGGATTGCCGGCTCTCGCGGTTGAACTTCCCGTGTCGACGTCCATAATTCTTCGGTCGATTGCCGACATCGCGAGGAGTGAAGGGGAGGATATCGCAACCCTCCAAGCAAGATTGGCCTGCCTTGAAGTCTTTGCTTTGGGCGGGAGGTCGGATGCCGACGATATGGCAGAGACCGGATACTTTGCGGTGCGTGCCGCCTTGGCAAAGGCGGTGAGCGATGCTGCAAAACATATCGCCACCAAAGGTTTAACGGAAAAAAGTGCACCGCCCATCGCACGGTTCGTCACACAGATTTCATCTCGCTTTGGCGCAGTGGTCTCAGAAAAGATGGCCGCCCAAGCGGTTCCGGTTATCGGTGCGCTCGGCGGTGCCACCATCAATCTCCTTTTCGTAGACCACTTCCAGGACGCAGCACGCGGGCATTTTATCGTTCGGCGTCTGGAGAGAGAATTTGGAGAAGAGACGGTGCAAAGGGAATATATGAAAATTTTATCTCAATCGCGCACCTGACCCAGCCCCAAACTGTGCGCATTCAAAATATTAACTCAACTTTCGCACCCTCACTGCGTATAGAATCGCAAAACAATGGCACCAGGAGACCGACCAATTGAAACACGAAAAACAGATGTTAGACTTCACCGCGATGGGGATCCTGCTTGTACTGTGTGCGAGCTGGGGGCTGCAACAGGTGGCTATCAAGGTTGCCATCCACGGCGTTTCGCCGCTTTTGCAATCCAGTATCCGTTCCATGGGCGGCACGATCCTGATTTGGAGCTGGATGAAGGTGCGCCGGGAGCCGATGTTAGAGAGAGACGGCACTTTGTGGTGGGGAATCGCTGCGGGCCTTCTCTTTACCGGAGAGTTCGTACTGATCTACTGGGGCCTCGAATATACCAACGCATCCCGTGCTGTCATCTTCCTTTATATGTCGCCGTTCGTTGTGGCGCTGGGGGCACAGCTCTTTATTCCGGGGGAACGCCTGCGGATGATTCAAGTGGTCGGTCTGTGCTGTGCCTTCGTTGGCATCGTCGTCGCGTTCAGCGAGTCGTTGACGTATCACACCCACCGAATGCTGATCGGCGACAGCATGCTGGCGGTGGCGGCCATCTTGTGGGGAGCTACGACGGTTCTGATCAAGGCCAGCCCCCTGGGCAAAATCAAGCCGAGCAAGACCTTGATTTACCAACTTTCCGTCTCTGCAGTGGTCCTGCCCCTGGGGTCTCTGGCAAAAGGTGAAGCCGGCATTGTCCAGTTAACACCCTTGATCGTCGGGAGTCTCGTGTACCAAACGGTTTGGGTTGCGTTCATCACGTATCTCGCTTGGTTTTGGCTTATCCGGAACTATCCCCCTTCGCGTCTTGCATCGTTTACCTTTCTCACGCCACTTTTCGGCGTGGTCGCAGGCGGTCTGCTGCTCAACGAGCCGATTACCCGTGCGCTGCTGCTGGCACTTGTTTTGGTGGGTACGGGTATTTACCTGGTAAACCGCCCTGTGGCCGACCGGGAGGTTTTGAAACAGCTTCCAGCACATCAATCATCCACAGACAAGAGGGACCTTTCTAACCATGACAACCCGATATCCGAATAAAGAAAAATGGGGCGCGCCGCGGACCTTCCGCGAAACCCTCCAGTTCTATTTGATCGACTGCAAGACACCCCTGGGTAAATTCATCGATATTTTCATCATATTCCTCAATCTGGTAATCTGCGCCATTTTTGTGATGGAAACCTACCCCGTGTCCGAAGCCACCCGGCGTCTGCTTTGGAATACAGAGGTCATCATCGTCCTGTTTTTCATCGTCGAGTATGTTGCAAGACTTTACGCAGCCAAAGACAGATTCAGACAGTTGGTTGATATTTACAGCATCGTCGATTTCATTGCCATTGTGCCGACGATCTCTCTGCTTGTGCTTCCGCTGTTCGGCGTGACCCCCAACCTCGGTTTTATAAAGGTGATCCGGGTGATCCGGGTGTTCAGGATATTCCGGTTCCTCAGATTCACCGCAGATCCTCAGTTCTTCTTCGGGAGTATCACCAGCCGGCTGCTGAATCTAATCCGGCTTTTTTTAACCATACTCATGATATTTTTCATATCTTCCGGGCTGTTCTTTTATGTTGAAAATCCGTTGAACCCCAATGTCCAGACTTTCGGCGATGCATTCTATTTCACTGTGGTGACGCTGACAACCGTGGGCTTCGGCGACATCACGCCCTTGTCCGAAGCCGGGAAGTGGATTACCGTGTTTATGATACTTTCAGGTATCATCCTCATACCCTGGCAGATCAGCCGAATCGTCAAGGAATGGATCTATATCTCCACAAAAAAAGAGGTGCTTTGTCCGGGATGTGGTCTTCGCTACCACGATGAGAATGCCTCGCACTGCAAATCCTGCGGGCATATTATCTTCCAGGAATACGATGGGGATTAGGCCGGTTTTACCGCTGGAAGAGCTATTGTATTTTCACCATAGCGGTCCGCGTTATCAAACACCTTGGGCTTTGCGAATTTCAAGCCTGCCATACGAATTTTATATGCCGTAGAGGACTTTGATGACGCTGATGAGACTCTCTTTGTTGCTTTTCCAATTTTTACAGGTATTGTCTGGTGTTACTGCTAAGAAATTGTCATGAAGTTCGCAACAGGGGGAACCTTCAGATGATCCGGAATCATCGTAAGGTTTATGGGTGATGGGTGCAGGAGTGAAATGCCAACAGTTGTTGCATACCTTTTTTTCCACAATAGTTTTTCCTGCTGTCCCGACCGTCAGCGCAAATGGTTAATGAACGTATTATCTGTCTCTTATACACATCT
>JAAXQF010000161.1 GCA_012974435.1 Desulfuromonadales bacterium
TGACCAAACTGTTCGGACCAACTTTTGGAGCGGACCAGTTCGTCCTGGTCGGCGAAGCCGGCTTTACGCATGTCCACAGTATGCCGAGCAAGAGTAACCTGCGCTTGGAATCGGCCGGGACTTACGTAACAGGCAATTCCGCCCAGGCCGCTCCCGGCGGAGTGCATGAAGGCAAACCGGCTGAATCGTCTGATGCCTTTGCCGATGATACCTCCTGGGGTTACCGCTTGGTCGGCAAGATGGACTTCAACAACGCCATCGGTGCGGTTACCCTTTCACCGCGAATCGCCTGGGCGCACGATGTTGATGGCAACACACCGGGCCCTGGCGGAAGCTTCATCGAAGAGCGTAAAGCGGTCACCTATGGTATTGGCGCCAGTTACCAGAGCACCTGGTCGGGCGACTTGAGCTATACCGATTACTTCGGTGCCAATCGCTACAATCTGCTGAACGACCGTGACTTCGTCGCCTTCAACATCAAGTATTCCTTCTAATCCGAAGGAGGGAGAATTATGAAAAAGCTGACAATCAAAACATCGATACTTCTCATGACTGGCCTACTCCTGGCAAGCCAGGGCTTTGCAGCCGTTTCGGCCGACCAGGCCGCTCGCCTCGGCAAAGATCTCACCCCGATGGGCGCCGAAAAAGCCGGCAACGCCGATGGCACTATTCCTGCCTGGGACGGTGGCATCACCACACCGCCAGCCGGCTACGAGAAGGGCATGCACCATCCAGACCCTTATGCTGCCGACAAAGTTCTCTTTACCGTTACGGCCGACAATATGGGCCAATACGCCGACAAGCTGACGGTCGGTCAACAGGCCATGCTCAAGGCTTACCCGTCGTACAAGATGAATGTCTACCCGACCCACCGCAGCGCAGCAATGCCACAGCGCATCTACGATGCCACCAAAGCCGTTGCAGTAACCGCAACGCTGGCAGATGGTGACAACGGCGTGAACGGAGCCATCAATGGCATTCCTTTCCCGATTCCGGAAAAAGGTGTCGAGGTCATCTGGAACCACATTCTTCGCTGGCGCGGCAATGCTTTCGATCGTGATTTTGGCCTCGCACCGATGACCCGTGGCGGCGATTTCACCATGGTCGAATTCAATGAAAAGGGCGATTTTCGCTACAGTCATGAGGGTATGACCGAAGAAAAGTTTAAGAATACCATCGCCACCTTCAAGCAGGAGATTTTTGCTCCGGCACGCGTTGCCGGCCGGATTCTGCTAGTTCATGAAACCCTTGACCAGAACAAGGAAAACCGTCGCGCCTGGCTCTACAATCCTGGGCAGCGGCGCGTGCGTCGTGCACCGAACGTTGCTTTTGACAACCCCAAAGAGGGCGGCGACGGCCTGACCACCAGCGATACGGTTGACATGTACAACGGCAGTCCTGAGCGTTACAACTGGGAACTGGTCGGCAAAAAAGAGATCTATGTTCCTTACAACAGCTACCTGCTGCACAGCGACAAGCTCAAGTACAAGGACATCCTCACTCCATTGCACCTGAACCCTGACTACCTGCGCTATGAACTGCATCGTGTCTGGGTGGTTGAGGCAACGCTTAAGGAAGGCACCAGCCATATCTACAAAAGGCGGACCTTCTACGTTGACGAGGATACCTGGCAAATCGTGGCCATGGACCAGTACGACAACCGCGATCAACTCTGGCGTGTTTCCGAAGGCCATTGCATCAACTACTATGAAGTGCCGACCTTCTGGTCGACCGTTGAGGCCCATTACGACCTGCAATCCGGACGTTACATCGCGATTAATCTCAATAATGAGCACACGATGTACAATTTTGATGTAAAATTCAGTGACAAAGGCAGAGGCAATGAGTTTACGCCTTCTGCTTTGCGTCGTTCCGGCAAGCGCTAAAAGCCTATAACGTTAACCGATACGGCCGGGCTCAGGCCCGGCCGTTTTACTTTCTAGAATGGAAATTGTGTGAAAAAGCTTTTTTCTGCATTTTTGCATTTGCACCTAAGATCAGCCCTGATGACAGGATTGATTCTCCTCCTCACGTTTTCCCTGATTCCAAGTCCTTCCCTTGCTGAAAACAGTCAAATTCTGCCTCTGGCGGAAAGATCATTGCTGCTCGACGGCCAGGTTATCGGCGAGCGCATCATTGTTGTCGGCGAGCGCGGTCACATCCTGATCTCTGAAGATCATGGCGTCTCCTGGCAACAGCAGGAGGTACCGACGCGAGCGAATCTGACCAGTGTGTTCTTTATTGATCCTGCCAACGGCTGGGCGGCAGGGCATGACAGCGTTATTTTGCAAACCAGCGACGGTGGTCGCCACTGGCAGGAAGTCTATGCAGACCCTGAGGATGAGCGACCGATTCTCGATCTCTGGTTCAGGGATGCGAACCATGGTTATGCCGTGGGCGCTTATGGTCTTTTCCTGGTTACCGAGGATGGTGGTAAGAGTTGGCAGCCTTTCGATTTTAATCCGGCAACCCTGATGGCTGATGGCGATGGCGCTGATGATGACTGGGAAGACGATCTCGAAGAAGAGGCCTGGGGAATTGATTTTCATCTCAACCAGGTGGCTGCAACACCTAATGGCCGAATCCTGATCACTGCCGAAGCAGGTAACATTTATCGTTCCGACGATGCCTGCCGCTCCTGGCTCAGCTTACCCTCGCCTTATGAAGGTTCCTTTTACGGCAGTCTACCTCTCTCGCAAACCAGCCTTCTAGCTTTTGGCCTGCGCGGGCACCTGTTTCGTTCAGAGGATACCGGCAACTCCTGGCTGCCGATTGCCTCAGGAACCCAGGCCACACTCAATGACGGCATTCGATTGCACGATGGTCGTATCGTCCTGGTCGGTCTCGCCGGCACGCTCCTGATCAGCAGTGATGAGGGCAACAGCTTTACCTTGTACTCCCAGCCCGATCGGGCCGGTGTCGCAAAGGTCCTGCAGGCCAATGACAAAGGGCTGATTCTGATTGGCGAACAGGGTGTCAAGCGCCTGGAACTCCAGTCCGTAGAAAAGGAGGTAGGACAATGATATCCAATCTCCTTGGTCGACTGGAAAATCTTATATTCGGATTCCGGCCCCTGATCATTGGCCTCTTTGTCATCATCACCTTGATTATGGGCTACGGTTTGACCAACCTGCATGTTGATGCCGGCTTCTCCAAACATCTGCCGTTGCAGCACGAATACATGCAGACGTTTATGGAGTATCGCAACGAATTCGGCGGCGCCAACCGGGTGCTGGTTGCCCTGCGCGCCCGTGACGGTAATATGTTCACCGCCGAATTTTTCAATGCCCTGCGACAGGCCACCGACGAGGTTTTCTTCCTCGACGGTGTTGATCGTAGCCGGGTCA
>JAAXQF010000552.1 GCA_012974435.1 Desulfuromonadales bacterium
CTGAACGAGATTCCGAAACTGATCTCAGGAATCCTCTCACATTGTTTCAAGGGTAGAGAGAGTTGACAAAAATGCTGAATTCTTACAATCCCTGACATACAAGAAATGGCCACCCAGTATTGATCCAGGTGGCCATAGTTTTGTCTTCCTAAATATCTCTATCAATAAGAAGCCGTTTTTCTTCTCGGAAGTCGTGACATCTAAGAATCAGAAATTGAAAAGGCCTGAAATCTATCAGGCCTTTTCTCAATCATAACTTTGCGCTATCTACTATTGTAAAGTTAACGATACTTGCATACTTACGGTATGACAGGAACGTAGCTTTTGCCATCTAAACGGTCTGTTAAGGTCTTCAGGAAGGCAACCAAGTCGGCCTTCTCGACGGAATTGAGACCGAGATCACCCAGTTCAGCAACATTGACATTCTCGGAGACTTCGGGTGGTGGATCCATTGTTGCTACAATAAGCCCTCGTGCGTTGTAGAAATCAACGATTTCTTCAATTGTAGCAAAATAGCCGTTATGACCGTAGGGTGCGGTGAGATCGAGGTTGCGTAAGCTGGAGACTTTGAACTTGCCGGCTTCGGCAGTAACGACCATCACAGGATTACCACCGATATCAGTCATTGGTATACCATCGTCATCCACTGCTTGAAACATCGGAGCGTCTTCGAAATCAGCGTCTTCGAGAACGGTCGCATTCTCACCAAGACCGTAATCGGGCCGGTTTTCTACGATAATTGGATTTTGATTCTCCGGGATACCAAGATTGTCATAGGTAAAGTCGGTGAACAACGGTGCCTGGTGGCAAAGATTGCATTTGGCCTTATCATTAAACAAAGCCCAGCCTCTTGCTTCCGGTTGCGTAAAGGTCGCGGCGCCAGCCATGACTGCATCAAACTTCGAGGAGAAGGGGGCAAAGAAACTGGTTTTCTCGAATTCACCGATTGCCTGAACCAATTTATCGTAAGCATTCACAATTGCATCATTGTCTGTGTCAGTTGCGATTGCGGATAAATTTATCTTATAAACTTTTGCAAACAGAGCTTGGTAATCCGGGGCGTTCGGGTTTGCTGGATTCTTGAGCGCCGCTATCACTGCTGCCTTGCTGACATTGAACATCTCCACGGGGTTCAGGAAAGGCCCCATCGCCTGATCCTTGAGTGTGGCGGCGCGACCATCCCAAAACTGTCCGCCGGTGTACAGGCCTTCAAACGGATCAAAACCGAATGGCGGGCTGTACAGGGCATATCCAGCCGGAGGAGCATTGCGACCACCAAATTGAGTTGTGTCGGAACCTGCTGAAGTCGGGAACATTTTGGGCAGACGCATGTTGAGCGGGTCGGCGAAACCGGCCGCTTGATCATGACAACTGGAACAAGATTGGTTATGGTTGGCAGATAGAAAACGGTCGAAGTAAAGGAGTTTCCCAAGCTCCTGTTCTTTGTTCAGTCCGGCAGTAGCAAAACCAACAGTGGATAAAACTGTGAGCAGAGCAAGTGACATGATACATACTTTTTCACCATAATTTACCTCCTTCAAGATCAATATGGATATCCAAAAGGTTCCTCGGTTGAACCTTTATGCGGTTGTTTTGGAACGCGAACTTTGTGCGCCTGAAATTATTGTTACAAAAAAGCCCACCTTCGGCTGCAAAGATGGGCGAGAATAATACTGTCGCAACATTGCCGAAATATTTTGACTCTTCGGCAACCTAGCTATCCACTGGGGATCTTGGGCTTTCCGTCCCTACCTCACGGCAGGTTTGACTTTATCAAAAAATAATTGTTTAAAGTTTCTAACAAAATTGACACTTGTCAATACCAGAACAGATTTAAAAATCTGCTTTTACTGCCCAGACTGCTTTACGATGCGAGAGGTAAAGTTTCCACGGACACAATGGCGAGGGGCCTTTCTATATTTGTCTCAAAGTTCCTTATAAATAGAAGATGACCACCGGGGCAGATCCAGGTGGCCATCGTTTTGTGAGCTAGTCCTATTTATGTTCTTACATCGCTACGGTGTACTCATCCTTGCCAAAATGTGAAATTCTTGCTACCTCTGATAAATAATAAACGGCCACCCGGAATCGAACTCTGGTGGCCATAGTTTTGTGGATTAAAGGGCGCTCGCTTGATGGTGCTCAATAACACCGCAATGTTTTCCACGAGGGCATATCTTAAGCCGCCTGAAAACTTCCCTTGTTAGTGCGTAGGTCAATTTTACGCCAACTGCTGTTTACGCTCGGCATGCCACCATTTCAGACATTCCTTCAAGGTGTTCAGATGGGCCTCGTCTTCACTGCCCAGCTTGTTGAATAGCTCGGTCAGTTTAAGGTTGTGAAAATGCACAGCATTATTTACATGGACTTTCAAAAATTGCTGTTCCAGGCTTACCGCTAATCGCAAGGCCTCTTCCTCGTTCAGCCTTTTCCTCTCAACCTTCTGTAACACGGACTCGGCAAGGTTCACCCCATGACTTATCTTTTCCCCGGATATCATAGGTGTCGCCTCAATATCTTTTTCATTGGCTTGGAGCACCAGGTCGATAAGACGCGCATGTGCCAGTTCATCATCGCTTAGCTTTTGGAATACCTTACAGACCTCCTTAGCATAGGCCTTGTTGTTGGCCAAGAGTTGATAGGTTTTGCTGGCAAGTGTTTCAATCCTGATGCAATCAATCAAGAAACTTCTCATAAGACGAGCTCCCCTTACCGTTAAATGAACTAATTGCCAATTCAATAATGACTCGGCCCAGAAAAATGACCCTGCAATAATATTCATCAATTTTCTGGCTTTCAGGCGTCCTAATTATCCTGACTTATAAGAAGCCAGCAACCTTAGGCGACATTATAGCAAATGCATATAAAATAATTCTCACAAATCCTCTCACAACTAATTCATTGGTTGTTTTTGGCCAAAATGCGAAATCCCTACAACCCCTGACAAATAATAAAAGGCCACCTGGAGATGATCCAAGTGGCCATAGTTTTGTGGATTAATGAGCTTCCTGAATACCTCTATCAATAAGAAGCCGTTTTTCTTCTCGGAAGTCGTGACTTATAAGAAAAACCCCCGATCCGAAGTCAAGGGGATCACGTCAACGTTGCCTCTCATAAGAAGTCTGTACAAGGGTGTCGTTGTATATCTCAGTTTTAGTATGTCGAAACTTGAGGGGATCAGCCAATTTTCCAAAGAGTGGATATCCATCACCCAACAGCAAAGGGATATGCGTAAGGATCAGCTCATCAACCAGGTCAGCAGCCAAGAAGCCCTGTATCGTTATCCCTCCGTCAATATATAGGCTTTCGTAGCCTTGCCGGTTCGCTTCGGCGATCAGGTCAGAAGGTTGCCCTTTGATAAATCGAACCTTACCTTCCAAATGAGACGGAACGTCATTCAAGGTGTTGGTTGCCACTAAAACCTTTTTTTCGTAGGGCCACTCGCCGAAGGTAAGAACCTTTTCGTAAGTGTTCCGCCCCATGATTAAAGCATCAATTCGCTCAAAAAAACCACTCCAGCCATAATCACTCTTAGTCGGGTTTGGAACGTCATGTAACCAATCTATGCCACCGTCAGCGGTAGCAATGTACCCGTCTAAGCTTATCGCAATATATACAATATTAGGCATACTGCCTCCACTCTGCGAAGGATTGTGTAGACCTCCTCATTTTAGTACCACCCAAAATGAGACAGATTCAAGGTTAGACGAGGACAGTTTTCGCTTCTCTTACAAGGCGACTTGACAATCTTTTCAATGGCACAGATTCGAGGTTCCAACAGTGCCAATAATGCTTTACCAAATCATAAGCTCTTTCATGAACCTCAACAAGCTCACCATTTTTACGTAATTCTTCACTTTGCCAATCAGGAATCATACCGTAAGCGTAACCAGTGCGGACCATCTGAATGTATTGTTCAATCGAAGGAACATAGTGCACGGCTCTCAGTTTAACAACATTACCAAACACGTCCTGTAATATTTTATAATGCAACATGTCCTTGTGGTTAAACATTACGGCTGGAGCATTTTCAGCAAATGAAGCTGTAAATCCATCAGGAAACCATTTTGAAATAAAATCAGGTCGAGCAAGAAGTCGATACTTCATAGATCCTAAATATTCTACTTTGCAACCCTGCATCGGTGAAGACATGTCACTAATGCAACCGACCACAACCCCATCTCGGAGCAATTTATGGGTTTGCTCTTGATCATCTACATGCATGTCAATTAAGACCTTACCATCCTCCAGAAGCGCACCTATCGCGGGCAGAAACCAACTGGCTAGACTGTCGGCATTAATTCCTATCGCTAACCTTACCGGGGAGGAGTCGTTAGCTTCACTTGTTTCTTCTTCGAGGCCATCCTCCAACAGTCTCACCTGAAGATAATGCTTGATGAGCTGTTGCCCAGCAGCAGTGGGCTGGGGCGGTGAGGTTCTTGAAAGAAGAATTTTCCCCACTCGATCTTCCAGCAGCCTGACTCTCTGGGAAACAGCAGACTGTGTCAAATTCATCAGTGTCGCGGCTTTTTCAAAACCGCCCTCCTGAACAACCATCGCAAAGGCTTCTAAAAGTTTGTAATCAATCATGGCTCAATATTAGCAAATCTAATGACGCAGGAAAACAATTAATTTTACTTTTGTTCGTTTGGCCATTACGTTGTGCAGAACGGGAAGATAAAAACTCCCATTAGCAAGAGGAGGTGGTCATGGCTTTAATTATTCTTTGCGTTTTTCCCCTCACCGTTTTTGTTGCAATTGGGGCTTGCAAATTGCGAACATGGGAAAGCAGTAGGCACATGATCAATGCCGAGTGGATGGACTGTTCAGACAAATTTGGACTTATAGCGCGATGGGGGGCTAAATGATGAACTCAGTACTTGAATCATCCCTAGTTTCCTAGGTACTTCTGTAATGTTCCATAAACCCTGGTCTATGAGAATTCTTGTGCTTATCCTTCTCGATGAATGGCGATTTCTAGCCCGTTAGCGAACTCTACAACAGTTGGAATTGGTCACGTATATACTTTACATTTCGTTGAATAAATAACGTCGGAAGGTCAATGCTGGAAGGTTGTTAATAATCCGAGCAAGAGCCATCGTCACTATGAGTGAGAAAATGAGCCTCCCGAGCAGTAACCCTGAATAGTGGCCACCAAAGGCCATAACGAACAACGTATCTTCCAGCAGACTGTGACACAGGCACATAAAGGAGAGAGACAAGAAAATATCCTTGTCAGACAGAGAACCTGAGCGGGCTTCCTGAATAATAAGGGCTCCCCCGTAAGAAAGCCCCAGCAATGCTCCTGCCATTGTCATAGACGTTGCTTTCTCACCTATACCCATGAGGCGCAATAAGGGAGATAAGCTTTTTGCGATCAGCGGGGTAATCTTAAGGACATCAAGCATTTTCAATCCGAAAAGCAACGCAAGGATAATCCAGAAGATTGAGAAAAGTGCTTTGGTGTTGCTTAGCGCCCATGGGAGCCAATCTTGTGACGCAGGACTGGTTGAAAGAAAGACAACTTCAGCAGGTTGTTGAAAATCGGCAAAACCAGCATAGATGATGGACAGGAACATTCCGTACACTAGAGCGCAAACCAGACGGAGGCCCGTTGTGAAGAGAATGCCAGCCCCTGCTTTCTGGGCAATGCGCTGTTCTATTGGCAAGGAATGAGCGATCAGGATCATGGACCCAAGTACGGTTGCTTGAGCGACAGTCAAAGGGTGTTCCGGCAACAGGGTGAGCAGAGCGGCCGCTCCAGCGTAGATATTGACGACCATGGCGGTTACCCAGACAAATCCCATCTCTCCAGGAAGTCCAACCAACTGCATCACGGGAGAAATAATTCGACCGATAATTTCAATGACCCCGAACTCGACAGAGAGACGCACCAAAATCATCACAGGAACCATAACCTTAAGCAGTTCCCAGTACAGAGTAATGGTGTCGCGCAACAATTTTTTAGTACCGATGACAATCATGTTCATTCAAAATCTCCAAGCTGTGCAGTAAATGACAGGATATACCGTGATCTGCAGAATTTGGATTTAAACATTGTTCATGTTTGAGATATAATTCGAAAATAACGACTGGAGAGGAGAATAGTTGCATATGGACGCAATAGACGGAAAAATTGTCGACATACTACAAAATGATGCAAGCTTAACCAATATCGAGTTGTCGGAGCGAGTCAACCTGTCACCCTCAAGTTGCCTGCGCCGTGTTCAACGCCTAAAAGATCAGGGCATATTGCTCAAGACGGTTGCGTTAGCAGATCCAGATAAACTCAATCGTAGCCTCAGGGCAATTGTCGATGTCACGCTAGAGCGCCATGGCGCTGATGCTCGCCAAACATTTATAGAGAAATTGATTCTAGAGCCTGCAGTTAGTCAGGCCTATGGTGTTACTGGAGAGACTGATGTTCTGCTGATCATGAACTTAGCGGACATGAAAGAGTACCGGGAAATTTGTGACAAGCTGTTTACTCATGACCCCAATATCGTCAAATTCCGTACGCTCTTCGCAATGGAGTGTCACAAATACGAAACGGCTATTCCGATCAATGTTGCCTAGTCAGACTTTCTCTTGGTCCCTTGGTAACTTAATATCGATTGATTCGATGAGTGTCCCAGAACCTCTGCAATGTAAGAAAGGCCACCAAGGAACGAACCCTGGTGGCCATAATTTTGTCTTCCCAAATGCCGCTATCAGTAAGTGAAATAAACGCCAGGTGGTAGCAAGAATCGGGTGGTTCCACCTTCCGTACTTCAATATGCTGAGGTTAAGGAGGTAAGCTTATGAAAATCCATCTTAATAAAAAAGAACTGGTGGCTATCGAGAGGGATGCTAGGGGGCTGATTGTTTCTTGCCTGGATGGGGAGATTTGGATAACTCAGAGTGGTGACCTAAACGATCATCTGATCCTCCCCGGTATGAGTTTTACTGTCAGTTGCAAGGGAAAGGTTGTCATGGTCGCCCTAAACTCTGCAACCCTGATGTTTAACTCGGTTACCCAAAAAAATAGCATGGATTGTAAAGGCAAGGATCTCTTCTATAAAATAACAGAAACAATCCCCAAGAATCGTTGGATGTGGAGGTGCACAATTGGACAATCCTGATTACAGACGCATCGAGCAAGCAATTGCCTATTTGGAAGAGCATGCTTTAGAGCAGCCATCTCTTGATGAGGTTGCGGAGCATATCGGATTGAGTTCTTATCATTTCCAACGATTGTTCAAATCCTGGGCCGGAGTCAGTCCCAAGCGCTTTCTGCAATATCTGACCATTGAAAACGCCAAAAAGCTTCTGCGCGAATCCACCTCTATTCTTGACACCGCACTGGATGTTGGACTCAGCGGCCCTAGTCGGTTACACGACCTTTTTGTGAGTGTTGAGGCCATGACGCCGGGAGAGTTCAAAGCCCAAGGCAAGGATCTACTCATCAGCTATGGATTCCATGCGACCCCTTTTGGAGAATGCCTTCTGGCCGTCACTCCACGTGGAATCTGTAGACTGGCTTTCGTTGATCCAGAAGCTCGATCCGTTGTACTCAATGAGTTACAGGAGACCTGGCGGGAAGCGACGCTCGTCGAGAACCAGAACGCAGGTAAAGATGCCATCAAGACAATTTTTGACCAAACCCGCGGCCAGGCACAGACACCCCTCAAGATTTTGCTTCGGGGAACAAATTTCCAAGTTAAGGTATGGGAGGCCCTGTTACGTATTCCTGAAGGTACTGTCGTCTCCTACGGTTTTTTGGCCGATGCTGTCGGACATCCTGGAGCACATCGTGCGGTTGGCACCGCTGCTGGCCATAACCCGGTCGCCTATCTGATTCCTTGTCACCGAGTGCTAAGAACAAATGGAGAAATTGGCGGTTATCATTGGGGAACAACTCGCAAAAGAGCAATCCTCGCCCGAGAAGCAGCTTTCAGTGACCATACAGATTCCAACTAAAGTATCCCAGGAATCAAGACCAGAGACGATGATGCTACAAAATCCAGCCGTGTTTATAGATTTACCTTATGTGCCAGGCTTTGATTGGGATTGCATACTCACTTTCATTGCTCCCAGGGTCATTCCTGGAGTGGAGGCCATCCAGGACAATCATTACCAGCGATCATTTCGCATTAACGATAGTCGCGGATGGTTCAAGGTCACAGACTGCCCGAATCGAAATTCTCTGCACCTGAAAATTTATCTTGAGAAGGGGAGCAAGCCGACTGAACTAATCGCGCGACGTGTCCGTTCGATGTTTGACTTGGATACCGACATGGGGCCGATCCTGCAAAAGTTCAGGAAAGACCCGTTGCTCTCTCCTGCAATCTCCGCATACTCAGGGATACGCTTACCTGGGGCATGGGACCCGTTTGAATTTACAGTCAGGGCCATCTTAGGTCAGCAAATCTCGGTTAAGGCGGCAACAACGTTGGCGGGGCGCGTCGCAACTCTTTGCGGACCTGAATGCACGTGTGAATATCCTGAAGAGCTGATGAACTTTTTCCCCACTGCAAAGGAAATATGTCGGGCTGACATTTCTGGAATAGGCATCACATCGAAACGGCAGGCCACAATTCAGGGGTTGGCTAGCAAGATAGTTGATGAGAAGATCTCCCTTTCAGCAGAGCAAGGGTTAACATCATTTGTCGAATCGATGTGCGAGTTGCCCGGCATCGGCCCTTGGACTGCTCACTATGTAGCGATGCGTGCTTTAAAAATTGCAGATGCTTTTCCGGACAGCGACTTGGGAGTAAGAAAAGCGTTGCAGGTAAACGGCAAGATGCCAACCAAAATGCAAGCAATAGAGCGTGCAGAGGCTTGGCGCCCTTGGAGAGCTTATGCAACGTTGTTTTTATGGAAGGGTTTAGAGCTTGTGCGCGAAGAGAAAAAGATTTCTCCAGGAGATGAGACAGAAAACTCCTAAAAACCGAGCAATTGAAACACTTGCCTATATACGGCAATTGATCGGGAACGTCAAAAGTCAGAGTGTCTCGGAAGTTGTGTTAGCAGCTAATGAGGGTCAGAAACGGCCGATCTGAGCAATTCCTATAAACCCTGACTTATAGGAAAGGCCACCAAGGATCGAACCCTAGTGGCCATAATTTTGTGTATTAAAGAGCTTCCAGAATACCTCTATCAATAAGAAGTCGGTTTTCTTCTCAGACGTTCAATGATTGCCCGCTCTGCTCTTGTGTTTTTAAGACCTTCTAAAGAGTTCTGTAAAAAGCAAACTTAATCAGGAGCGATTTTTTATTTTTATTTATCAACAGTGCTTCTTGCGTTTCAGTCGTTTAATGAATAGAACGCCGGTCAGGGCCATTGTAGTCATGAAAGTCCATTCGTCTGCTATGGGCCCGGATAGGGTCAACACCAACAGTCACCCATCCGCTTGAACGCCTGAATTTTAAAACACAATTGTTGCCGAGCATTATATCAAGGACTTGAGGTGTGAAATAGTGATGAGTACCATCACTCACGAGTGTTTCTACATGATAATGCTTTACACTACTCTGTTCACTCCTGTCAGACATGCACGTATCCTCCCAAACTAAGGACCCCAATTCTGATCTATGGAAGAAGGAGCAAATTGTGTGCCTCAAAAAAAACAATTTAAGATCAGCGGCTTACAAACCTACTGGTTTATGGTTTCGCAGTATGTAAAGTTTTTCGACAAAAACGGAGTCAACCACAGAACTAAAACACTCCGCTCACCGGCGGGGATTTTGTTAATCCCACATTGCCGGAGGGTGGTCCTTATCTAACATCAGCTTGTTGCTACACTTAGGGCCTAGCCGGTTAGTGGCAAACCAAGTTGATAAGTTCTCCTAATTTGAGGTTGAGGTCAAAGAGGGGGTGTTTCCTATAAATCCTCCCACATTGTCAGAGGGTGGTCCGATTGACCGAAATGCGAAATTCTTACTGCCCCTGACAAATAATAAAAGGCCACCAAGGATCTATCCCTGGTGGCCATCGTTTTGTGTATTAATGAGCTTCCTGAATACCTCTATCAATAAGAAGCCTGTTTTCTTCTCGGAAGTGGTGACTTATGGGAACAGTTCATGATAACCAGTTGCCAGGGTAAGGTCGAGTTCGTTGGTAATTAGTTTCATCTCCTCGCGACAAAGGTTCTGATCATTTTCGTGGATTGTCCTGATGCCTGTGAGACCTGTCCTTTACCCTGAGACTTTGACTGGTACATTGCTTTGTCAGCCAATGTTACAAGGTCATCAAAAGATTCTATGTTTTGCTTGGTACAGGTAGAAATCCCCATGCTCGCAGAAATGGTTCCACTGTCTAGATTCTCAATCTTTGATTCCTTAATCAACAAGCATAAACGGCTGGCCAATTTAAAGGCTCCTTCGGCAGTCGTATCCGGAAGAATCATCGCAAACTCATCTCCTCCGATCCGTGCAGGAAGATCATTTCCCCTGGCGGCAGTCTTTAGTAGACCTCCTATGTGGATAAGGACTTTATCTCCCTGGGCATGACCATAGGTGTCATTGATCCGTTTGAAGTTATCGAGATCAAAAAAGATCAGAGATAGGGGGGCATCATTACGTTCTCTTCGGCTGAACTCTTCCTTCAGGCGATCCTGAAAATAGCGGCGATTGTAAAGCTTGGTCAAAGCATCCTCAATGGACATTTGCTTAAAATATTCTTGCGCGGTCTTCACCGACTCGAAGATGATTGCATTCTCTAAGGCGTTAGCTGCAATGTTTGCAACCAACTGACATAACCTATGAATTCTCTCACTGATCCCATTCTTTCCGCAGGTGGTGGTTCTCAAAAAAAATGTTCCGATGATACTCTCTTTCCTGATAAGCGGGATGACAATAGTCGAATTATGGTCAAATTCTTTTAAGTATCCCTGGACTGAAGCCATTAAAGGATCATTTTTAATATCGTTTATAATGACGGGGCTTCTGGTTTCTAACGCCTTGCGTATTTCAGGGTATCTGCCCAAGTTTAAAGTGATTTCCCGTTTATTGTCAAAATCACTACTGGCCTTAACCACAAGTTTTTTGCCGTCCGTAAAACTGAGAACCGAACAACGTGTGACATCAATGATCTTTGTTATCTTGTTTACAATCAGCCGGAGAATTTCAGTCGGGTCTTTAACCACAGAAATTGTTTCTGAAAGTTCGAGCAGCATCATCAAGTCTTTATGGTCTAACTCCGCACAGTCATCCTGTGTCCGAAGATGGGATTCTATTCTGGCAACGACTTCCTGAAGACACATGGGCTTTGTAATATAGTCGCTTGCTCCAGCCTGTAGTCCAAGTATAATGTCCTCCTTGTTGGCAAGTGAAGTAACCAGCAGGACGGGGACATCTCTTGTCTCCGGATGTTGTTTCAAAGCCGCACAGAGATCAACACCCTTCCTGTCGGACACTTCACTGTCGATGATGATCAATTCCGGAACATTCAATCTGGCAAGATCAAGCCCTTCATTAAAGTCACCTGACTCAAGGACGATATAATTATCTCGCAAGACTTCTTTGAGGAGAACTCTATAAGTAATTTCTTGATCGACAATCAGAATTTTCTTCTTAGACTGCATAAAAAGCTGGCCAGATGTTTTGTCTTCAGACAGGCGTCTGACTTTCAATTCTAGAGCTGTTTCCCCTTCATCAAAACTATCAAAACGGTAATGAGGCGAAGAAAAACCGGAGGGGGTCGTATGACCACGTTCGTCCAGACAGCCTGCTACATCATTGAACTGCAAATCAATTGCTTTAAGGATCGTTTCTGCTGACACCATCGTAGGCATGATCCAGCACTCGGTCAGGAATTGAAGGGAATCAATTACAGAAAAATTTGTGGGATCTGGCATGGCTACAACCAGATGCATGAGACCTCTGGCCTCGACACGATCAATCGGTATCACACAAAACTCTCTCGCCTTTGACTCTGGAATATAGGCAAGAATTTCAGCAGGAATCCTATGTGTGATCAAGTCAATTTGCGGCAAGTCGAACTGCTTAGAGAGGAAACTACAGAGATCCTTCTCACTGAGATAACCCAACCTGACTAAAGATTCACCCACCCGTCCACCCCAATTGCGTTTATATGAGAGCGCCGCACTCAGTTGATAATCATCGATTAGGCCATCTTTGATGAGTAGTTCTCCGAGTTTAAGATTCTTATCCAAAAAAAATCTCCTTGTTACGGATATGGGTGTCCTTCACGATTAACGCTGACAGTTAAGAACCAAACCAAATGATCTACACCGTAATATGCTGTCTTTCAGAATTTTCTTACAATTCCTCTCGGATTGATCCAAGGGTAGATGTTTTGGCAGAAGAGAAATTCTTGCTGACCCTGACAAATAGGAAAGGCCACCATGGATACTCCCCTTGTAACCATTGTTTTTATGAATTAAGCAAGATTCAATCTGTAGCGGCAGTACTCTCTCAAACAGGTTGACGGCGGCTCCGTCCCAAGAAAGCAAAACTCCCACCAAAAGCAATCCGAGAGTGTAAACTAATACGAAAACAGCCCAAAACGAGAAAAGGTGTAACAGGACAAAAAAACGCTCATGCTGGAGATCAACACAGAAAAAATCTTCATTCTTTTACCCTTGGGTTCAAAACAGAAAATGCCCGTCTCCGAGTAACCAAGTACGGGCATCATAATGAACTACAATTATGACACTCTCTTCGGTAGCACGACCATCCACTTGGGATTCTTTGCTTTGCTCCCCTGCATTGCTGCAGGCTTGCCCTTCTCGTAAACTATTTAAATTTAAATGCATACTAATTTATAGGTTGTGATCAACTTGTATGCAATAGATCAAAAGAGAAGTGGCCCTATGTCTAAAGTTATATATTTTGTTAATTATCGAACATAAATCGTGTAAGCAAGAGGTTCTCTATACTCCATAAAAAGATCACATAGATCGTCACCAACAATGCCTAGTAA
>JAAXQF010000471.1 GCA_012974435.1 Desulfuromonadales bacterium
TTCTCGTCTTTGTCTTGCTTCTTTCGCTTCGCGGCCCACCAGTCGAGTCGTTCCTGGATCGTTTTTTCGTAACCAGACTCTTTGGGCCGATAGTAACTTGTGTCGCCAAGAGCCTCGGGGAGATGTTTCTGGGTGACGACGCTGTTTTTGTGATTGTGCGCGTATTGATAATCCTTGCCGTAGCCAAGGTCTTTCATCAGCCCTGTCGGCGCATTGCGCAAATGGTGCGGAACTGGCAGTGCGCCGCTCTGGCGAACTTCCTTCTGGGCTTCACCGATCGCAACGTAGGCTGCGTTGCTTTTAGGGGCTGTTGCCAGGTAGGTGACTGCCTGGGCCAATGGGATGCGTCCCTCGGGCAAGCCTATGAAGTGAACGGCCTGTTGGGCGGACACCGCCAGCTGCAATGCGCGCGGATCGGCGTTGCCAACGTCTTCGGCGGCAAAAATGACCATCCGGCGTGCTATGAACAGTGGGTCTTCGCCAGCTTCAATCATGCGGGCCAGCCAGTAAATGGCGCCATCCGGGTCTGAGCCGCGCATACTTTTTATGAATGCGGAGATAACGTTGTAGTGTTCTTCGGCACCCTTGTCATAGAGGAGTGGCGCTTTTTGCATGGCGGCTGCCGCATCGCTCTGCATGATGGTTTTTCCGGTGGCGGTGGCCGCTGCGACTTCCAGACTGTTCAGCGCGGAGCGTGCGTCGCCATGAGATTGTTCGGCGATGAAGGTGATTGCTCCGTCGTCGATGGTCAGTTGTTGCTCGCCGAGGCCTTCTTGTGAGGAGAGGGCGCGTTTGAGGAGTTTTGCGATATCCTCTGCCGCCAGGGGTTCGAGAACAAACACTTTAGACCGGGAGAGCAGGGCGGAATTAACCTCGAAGGAGGGATTCTCTGTTGTTGCGCCGATCAGGATGATGTCGCCATTCTCCACCCAGGGTAAGAGTGCATCCTGTTGAGCTTTGTTGAAACGGTGGATTTCATCGATAAAGAGCAGTGTTCGCCGCCCGTAGTAGTTTCTCTCCTGCTGGGCCTTGGCGACGACTTCGCGGATATCCTTGACGCCCTGCAGGACGGCCGAGAAGGCAACGAAATAACTGCGGGTGGTTTGAGCGATGACTCTGGACAGGGTGGTTTTACCGGTACCCGGTGGCCCCCAAAAGATTGCAGAGGTGAGCTGGTCCTTCTCGATCAGGCGTCGCAAGATGCCTTCTTCGCCAAGTAGATGCTGCTGGCCAACCATTTCGTCTATACGCTGCGGTCGCAGGCGCTCGGCCAGTGGTGCCAGAGCTTTTCCGGGTGTTGCTGAGGAAAAAAGATCCATTATTGCCGTATGAAATTTAGAGTTAGATTGGTCCGAAAACGCGAAGATTGGACCTTATCACAAAGGGCCTGTATGGACAAGAGGGAGATGGCGTAAGTCATTGATAGGCATAGACTTTGACGGTTTGTTGTGATAGTGTTCGCTCACTCGGAGGGATCGTTCTATGAAGCGCATAGGAATTTTTGCCAAACGTCACAATGAAGACGCAGTCAGTCTCGCAGTCGAGGTTGTTGCCTGGCTGGTTGATCGTGAGATCGAAGTCTTTGTCGATGAAGCTCTGGCCAAAGCCATGCCTGATATGCACGGCTACCCTGGGCAGGCTATTCCGCCCCTGGTTGACATGGTTGTTGTCCTCGGCGGCGATGGGACCCTGCTCTCGGTCGCACGCCTGGTCGGTGATCTGCGTACCCCTATCCTGGGAGTGAACCTCGGCAGCCTTGGTTTTATGACAGAAATTACCCGCTCTGAACTTTTCCCGATGTTGGAGCAGGTCCTCGCGGGTGACTTCACTGTCTCCGAACGTATGCGACTGTTGGCTATTATCCGTCGCAAGGGAGAGGAAGTTGCACGTTACCGGGTTCTCAACGATATTGTTATCAATAAGGGTGCCCTGGCCAGGATTATCGATATGGAAGCCTGGGTTGATGATGATTACCTGACGACCTTCAAGGCTGACGGTCTGATTGTTTCGACTCCGACCGGATCAACCGGCTACAACCTGGCCGCTGGTGGTCCTATTATCTACCCCGGTAACCATTGCCATGTTATTTCTCCGATCTGTCCACACACGCTGACCAACCGGCCCATTGTGGTCTCCGATGAAGCAACGATCCGGATCGCGGTTAAATCTCTTGAACAGGATGTTGTTTTTACCGCTGATGGACAGGAGGGGATGCCTCTTGAGTGCGGCGATGTGGTTGAATTACGCAAGTCAAATCACTCCACTCTGTTAATCAAGAGCCCGAGCAAAGATTATTTCCAGGTTCTCCGGACCAAGCTGCATTGGGGCGAGAGATAATGAGAAGCGAGAAGCGCGTGGCGAGAAAAGGCCAACCTTTTTGCTGCCTATGCTTGCACCTTGGGCGTCACCCACAACTTTTGTCGCTATGATGTTTTATTCGCGCCACTTACTACGCGCTACGCGCCACTGACCCTATGCTCATCAATCTGACCATCACCAACTTTGCCATTATTGACCGGCTTGAAGTCCAGTTCGACGAAGGCTTCAACGTGCTTACCGGTGAAACCGGCGCAGGTAAATCAATTATCCTCGACGCTTTTGGCTTGTTGCTAGGTGACCGGGCACGTCCGGACCTCGTTCGTGCCGGCGCCAGCGAAGCAACTGTGGAAGCGCTTTTTGATCTGACCGGGCGTGATGATATTCTGCAAGCTTTTACAGCCGCCGGCTTCGCTGTCGACAATGAACTCGTTTTGAGACGCATTGTGCAAAGCGGAGGCCGAAGCCGTGCGTATGTTAATGGCAACCTGGTGACGCTTGCACAATTGCAGCCTTTGAGCGAACTGCTGGTGACGGTCTGTGGGCAGCATGAACATCAATCTTTACTGCAACGAAATGTTCATCTGACAGTTCTTGATCGTTTCGGCAACCTTGACGAGCCTTTGCGCCTCTACCGTGAGTCTTATGGGCTGATGCAGAAAATTGTTCAGCAGCTTGCGCGTCTGGAGGATGCTGAGCGTGATCGTCAGCAACGGCTCGATTTCCTGCGGCATCAAGCCGATGAAATCACTTCAGCACAGTTGCTTCCTGGCGAGGAGGAAGAGCTCCTTGCCGAGCGACTGCTGTTACAGAATGCCGAGCGCCTCGCAGGGGTGACACGTGGTGGCTACGAATCCCTTTACGAGGGCAATGGCGCGGTGTGTGAGGTCTTGGGTGGTTTGGTGTCTGAATTGCAATCGGTCGGTGAGGTTGACCCGGAGCTGGCAGAACTGGCAGAGACCGTTCAACGTAGCCTTTTTGAACTGGAGGACGTTTCAATCCGACTGCGCTCTTACCTGGGCCG
>JAAXQF010000624.1 GCA_012974435.1 Desulfuromonadales bacterium
TCTCCATACGTAGCTTTTTACCACTTTTAATCTGGACCAAAAATTCCTGGCTAGGTCACCACGCCCGATAACTAGAATTCTGTTAAGTAGCCAGTCGGCCCGAGGGGGGGGATCTTGGGCTTGCCAGCATGTTATTGAATTGCAAGAATAGATAGACACCACAAAAAAAACTCTCAGAGGGAGAAATGGAAAATATATTGGTCCTAGGCGTTGGCGCCCAGGGTTCTACAGTGGCAAAGCGTCTGAACGACCATCCGGATGTTAAAAAGATTACTTGTGCGGATTACGATCAACGGGCAGTTGATGCGATCGTCAGAGACCTAGATAAAGCAGAAGGTCATCGGGTTGATGCCAGGAAAAGAGAGGATATTGCACAACTTGCTTCAGGGGTTGATTTGGTTGTTGATGCGCTCCCAACTCAGTTTGGTCAGAATGCAATAGAAGCTGCACTGGAAGTGGAAGCAAGCTACCAGGCCTTCACGGTTTTTGATCGGCCTGCGCGTGCAGACGGTAAAGAACCGGAATGGACTGAATCCTTTGATGCGGTGTTTGGTCCCTATCATGAGAAATTTGAAGCGATCGGAAAAACAGCATTGGTCTCTACAGGATCAGCACCAGGAGTGATTAATGTTGTAGTAAGAGATGCCATGCGTGAACTGGAAAGTTGCGAAACAATTAATATGCTAGTTTACGAAGGCGTTCAGGCGAAAAAGTTTTTCCCGTTCTGGTGGTCTCCAGTAGTTGCTTATGGAGATATGGTTGAAAATCCTTACAATTTAGTAGATGGTAAAATTGAAGCTGTAGAACCTTTTGGCGGTATGGTTGAAAGGGAAGTAAGAGGCGTTGAGGGAGCGAGGAAATTTTTTGACCATCTCCATGATGAAGCCATTCTGGTAGGAATGCACCCAGAAGTTCATTTAGGCTGTAAGAATGCCGCCTTTAAATACGGCGGGGTTGGAGTTGATTGGGCGAGGATGCTTTATGATATGGATATGCTTTCTACTTCGCCTAGAGTGGTGGACGGAAAAGAAATCATCCCATTTGATATGATGGTAGCGTTAACACGACCTGCACCAAAATATCATGATGAAATTGCGACAATCCTGGAAGAGGGACTTGAATCTGATACCGGCGCAATGCTCGTTGAAGCATATGGTACTACAGCAGACAGTAGAAAGGTTATGGTAGAAACATATGTAATGGCACCCGGTTGTGTCGATGCCTTTGAAAGATCAGGACTAACCGGAGAGACATACCTAACAGGTCAGGGCGGATATCTCTTCACGGAACTTTTGATAGAGGGTACGATCCAGCAGATAGGTGCAATGGGTCCAGATCAGCTGACAATGGAACAGGTTGATTTGTATTTAGAAAAGGCTAAAGCACTTGATATAACACTAGAGACCCAAGTGATAGAACAAACTCCGGGATCGCCTGGATACTTAATGTGTGGTCCAGGGGTTTAGCCCGCTGGGGTAGGTCTAAGGCCGACTTAACAGAAGAAATCGTATCGGTCATTGGCGAAAGCGGGGCTGATATGGAACGACCGACTCCATTCGCAGCCGTGGTATCACACGGGTGGGAACCTAATCGCAGGTCGCCGTCTGGGACGGCAGAGCTGCACGCGAAGGAGTGTGAAATTACAGATCTAGCCGGACACCCTGTCATCGTGATGAGACAGGGTGAACCGGAGGATCGAAGTGACCGAGGATCAGCGGCTCGAAGCCCGCCGCGCTGGCTGCCTCTGCGGCAGCATTTCCGTCCACTCGAAGACTACGGAGCATACCTCTCTTCATATGCGCTTATGATCTCATAACCTTTGCGCACGATATCCTCATCCATTCGCACCACCTGATGGTCAGCCAGAATGCGCCTTACGATCTTACCGGCCTCTCGAATCAGCGCTTTCTTCTCCATCGAAAGCAACGCGAGCTTTTCTTTGTCCCACATGATCAACGCTTTTCGCATGTTCTTGGCGGTATGGCGATGGGTCAGGTAAGAGCCGGTGTGGCCGACTTCTTTCATCACCTCCAGGGCGATCGCTTCTTCTGATATATCCACCGGCTTCAGGTACTCCCGGCTGAGTTCCCACACATAAACATCGAGCAAGAGCTTCGTGAAACACACGCCCTTGGCATCGTCGATGCTTCCCATTCCACCGGTGATATCCGTTACGGCCGCAGAGCTCAACATATCCAATACCGACCGACAATAAGCGTCACCCCCTTCCGATTCGGTGTCGATTGGACCAAAGCCGGATACCAATGAGGGCAGTCGGTATCTCTTGGCCATTTGACCCAAGCCAATGCTGATCAGGGCGAACTCGGGCGCATCGTAGTCGATGTTGCCGGTGGCCATATCCATGGGGGTCGAGTCCGACGCGTAGATATGCGGCGCGCCAGGCGAGGCCGACTGGGTAATCACGAGACTTGCCAGGTTCTCGGCATTGGCGTTGGTCAGTGTGCCGGCCATGGTAACGGGTGCGGAGAGACCGGAAAGCGACATGGACATGGACGAAATGGGAATGCCCCCCTTCGCCAGCTCTACCTGAGCCTCTACAGCGCCTCCTCCAAATGACATAGGAGCGAGTGGGCAGCAGGTCATTGAAAAGATCGGCCGCTCTCTGAGCTTGTCCTCACCTCCGACAACCAGAGCTGCCAGTTCGATCTGAGCTCTTGCGTTGTGGGCCCCGTCGACAACATCGCCCTGGACGTGCTTGGATGTGTTCTGCATGGTGATCCAGAGTTCGTAGAGTGTCTGTGCGTGGGCCGGTTTGTCTTTGGCGGAGAGTGCGGGCCACACGAAGTCGAGCCCGTCGAGTGCATCTGAGAACTTCATGAACTCAGCCAGATCATCACTGTTGCAGTCTCGATACTCCCCCGTGTCCTTGTCGACGACGAAGATGGCGAGGCCGTTGTTTACTGTATAGGGATAGTCTGTTGCGGGCAGGCGAACATCATTTCGAGGATCACGGCCACAAAGGGTCATCTCTCTGGGAGCCGTATCGAGAGCGGAATCGATCATCTCTGCGGGCATCCTGGCGGTCATTGCGTCGTAATCGACGATCGCGCCCTTGCCTTCGAGGAGCTGCAGTACCGATTTACTGCGGACCAATACGCCCATCTCATCCAATAGTCTCAAGCTCTGTGAATGAATCAGGTCTTCTTCTTGCTCGCTCAAGAACAACAGTCTGGTATTTGCCACCTTAGGATTCTCCTGCTTGGTTCTCTTTGAACATCATTATCTGGAGACGGTGATTCGCGATCGCCTGTTCCGCGTGCGACCTGTCCCCAGTGGTAGCCCGTTCCCTATGTTAACGGCTATGCAGTCGAG
>JAAXQF010000321.1 GCA_012974435.1 Desulfuromonadales bacterium
ACACCTTGGAGCACGTAACGGCTGCTGAAACATTGGGGCTTCACGGCATCTGCTTTACCACCGCCGAGGTGCTGTCAGATCGATTGAACGCGTTGCTGGAATCCCCATAGATTCCGTACAATATCAGAAAAACGGGTCCAAGATCCCCATCAAAGGGACACCGTCACCTGATGGAACGCTTCGGCCACCTCGAAATCAGCCCCTTCGGCCATTTCCCGGCACCGCTCCCACAGCCTTTTTTCCAGATCAGGAATGTTTAGCTGGGCCATTTGGCTTTCGTGACAGCGCAGGGCAGCGAGCTTGAGGTCAAAGGTCTCGGTAATGTCAATGCGCAGGTTGATGTCTTCAGCGCCGAAAAACAGGATTTTTTGAACTTTATGGGGCATGAGCCCTTCTTCGATCAAATCCGGGTAGGCCGCCAGGTCTCGGGCAAAGGGAAAGACCGCATCCAGGGTTACCTGGCCGGTGATACGGTGGTCCCGGTGCCAGATGTAGCGCCGGTATGGATCCGATGTTACGATCATTTCAGGTTTAAACGCTCGGATTTGCCTTACGATGGCTTTTCGAAAATCCGGTGTATCTTCGAGCCCCTGATCCGGATATCGGAGGAAAACCACCTCAGAGACCCCCAATACCGCTGCGGCCGCTTTCTGTTCTTTTTCTCGAATTTTCGCAAGCTGTCGGGGCGTTACATCCGGATCGTCGGTGCCCTTGTCCCCGCTGGTGCACACAACATAGACAACCCGTCGACCGTCCCGGGTCCACTTGGCGACCGAACCTGCCGAACCGAATTCTGCGTCATCCGGATGGGCGGTAATTACCATTATTTCTGATCTATCCGACACATTGAAGCTCCTTTTGTTAATTTTTCTGTTGTCCGTACGGGACCGATCGGTATGCTTCGAGCAACAAAGAAGCGGATCGTGCCCATGTGAATTCCGTCACCGAGGCCCGAATTTTAGACGGCGACAGGCCGTTTTCTTGTTGTTTTAACCAAACGGCTTCGATGAGACGGGCAAAATTTGTTGGATCCGAATTCGTTGCCACGTATCCGGTCACGCCGTCTTTTACAATCTTTTCCATGGCCCCAACCGGTGTCGTCACAACGGGGGTTCCGCACGCCAAGGCCTCGAGAGCCACCAGACCAAAGCTCTCATAATAGGACGGTACGGCGAGAACATCCGCAGCACTGTAATATTGGGGCAGGGTTTTCTGTTCGACCCTTCCGGCAAACGTTACGCGATTTTGGATGTTCAAGGCCGTCGCTTCTGACTGGAGCTGTCGAAACATCGGCGTGTGCGGGCCGTCGCCTCCGACCAGGACCAGCCGAAGACCCGGAAGATGTGTCAGGCGGCCAACGGTTTCCAACAGGCGGCGGAGTCCCTTTACAGGGGCATACCGTCCCACGTAGAGTACTATGAAATCATCGTCGGAAAACCCCAATTGCCGGCGGGCGGATGGTTTGCCCAAGGGTTTGAATCGGTGAAGATCAACGCCGCACGGTATCACTGTAATCTTGTCATCAGACACCGCATCATATCGGCTTAAATATTCTTTTTCCTTTTGGGTGGCAACCACCAGCCCATCACAACCCCTGGCCAGTCTTCGTTCGCTGGTCAGCCGCAATTCAGGCTCATGCTCCGACGGACAGGTCTGTTGTTTTACTGTGCCGATGGTGTGATACGTGAGCAGGTGATGAATATTCCAGGCGGACTGGGCCATGGCCCCCAAAACTCCGGACAGCCAGTAATGGCTGTGGAGGATATCATATTCAATGTTTTCCTTGACTTTAAAGGATTCCAGATCGTGAAAAAGTTGGGGCAAATAGGCATAAAGAGAGCCTTTGGATACGGCGCCCCGGGTTCCTCCGGACAAGTGGATGAGCCGGACGTTGTCATATAGATCCACTGCCCGTTGGTGCCGGCCGGAATTGTGCTGGGTGAAGATGTCGATGCAGTGGCCCCGGCGGCCGAATTCTTTGGCCAGCTCCCGAACATATACGCTCATACCGCCCGTATCTTGGGTTCCCAAATCCCCAATGGGACTCGAATGAATACTGAGCATGGCAATATTCAACGCCATGGGCCGACACTCCATTTGATTGTTCCCCGTTTATCCATCCAGGTCGATCTTTAAACGATACAGGGGAACCGGCGTGCTTCCCAATCGTTTTTTATAGACTTCATTGCCCTTTAATAGATCGTACCGGAGCTTTTTTTGCTCGATGCTGTCTTTAATACTGTATGCCTTGCTTAGCAACCCGACACCCAGACGGCCAAACCGAGGATCATATCCATTATTGTAAAGGAAAATCGTATGGTTGTAATCGAAACACATGACGCCGGCCGCCGGCATCCCATCGATGTCTAAAAAGGAAAGTCTGAAAAACCCGTGCTCGGCCATTCTTCTGGCCAGCAGCAGAAAAAAAGACAACATGGGGTCGGTCAAAAATTCGGATTTGTCCGGCCGGCTCGCCGTAAACATAGAAAAAAAGATGTCCATATGTTCCGAGATCTCTTCCGGCCGTTTAATGACCCGAAATCGGACATGACCCGCTTCGTCAAGCCGCCGCAATTTACGTCGAATTTCATGGCGCTGTTTGCCCCCCAGCATTTGGAGATAGGAGTCCCAGGTGCCGGGCAGTTCGATCTCAGAGCTTATACCCGCCGGGTCACACACCACGGAGAGCCCTGTTCGCCGGGCCATATCAGGCAGTTGTGTAAGGGAGATGGATTCGGGCCTCAAGGCGCCCAATTCAAGGGATTGGATCCCTTTGTTTTTCAGGTGGGATAAGATGGCCCCAAGAAATTCCTCATGATGGTTCGGGGCCACGACCACATCCTGGTAATCGCAGACATTTTCTCCTCCGATGAACCGTGCGGTGTTTCCTTCCACAGCCAGGGGCGCAACGCCGATGAGCTTTCCCTGGCGATATCCCGTCAGAATTTCCGGATCTTGATTGCCGCCGAACATATCCCACCAGGTTTTCAGCCACACCGGAAGGACAAACAGACAATTCCAGCCGAGGGCGAAATCTTCGTTTAAAAAAATAGATTCAAAACCCCCAAAGGATTCTGTTCGGATCTTTATGGCGTGTTCTTTGTGCATCATGAATATTTTTCGTTGGATCCCAATGGTGTTATTTGGAATTCAATTCCTTCCGTGCCGTTTCCGCAGTCCGAATTCATGGGACATGGGAACTGCGGGTTAAAGGTTTTCATCGATGATTCGCCAGTGAAACCCGTCTTCGGTATCCTCCACGCGAATGTCGGCTTGCAAAAGGATATCCCGGATGCTGTCGGCGTCCGACCATTGTTGTTTTTTTC
>JAAXQF010000324.1 GCA_012974435.1 Desulfuromonadales bacterium
TGGCCAACTTCTACAGCCTGTACGAGCGTCGCCATCAGCCCGGTAACGGTGAACGGATAGATATCTGCCTGCATGAAATCGAAGAAGCCAACGGCACCAAACTACGCGATTCTAGCAAGAGCGTCTTCCAGGACATCAGTTTCAATACCGACAAGCTGGGGGAGGAGAAGCAGAAGAATACCATCCTGCGCCACCTACTCGAAGACTTTGCCAAGCCGGAGATGAACCTGCGACCCACCCGGGTCGGCTCTCTTGATGTGATCGGTAACGCCTACGAATACATGATCAAGAATTTCGCTGCCAGCGGTGGTCAGAAGGCCGGTGAATTTTACACCCCGCCAGAAGTTTCTGACCTGATCGCTGAAATCCTTGAACCGCAGCCGGGTGACACCATCTGCGATCCTGCATGCGGGTCGGCTTCTCTCTTGATGAAGTGTGGTCGTAAGGTGCGCGAGAAGTTCGGCAAGAAGGATTACGCCCTCTACGGCCAGGAAGCGATCGGCTCTACCTGGTCTTTAGCGAAGATGAATATGTTCCTCCACGGTGAGGATAACCACAAGATCGAATGGGGAGACACCATCCGCAACCCCAAGCTGTTGGACAAAAATGGTGATCTGGAACTGTTCGATATCGTCACTGCCAATCCTCCCTTTTCGTTGGATAAATGGGGGCACGACGAAGCCGAACATGACAAGTTCAGCCGTTTCCGCCGTGGCATTCCGCCAAAGACCAAGGGGGATTACGCCTTTATTCTGCACATGATCGAAACCCTCAAGCCGAAGTCTGGACGTATGGGTGTAGTTGTGCCGCATGGAGTTCTGTTCCGTGGTTCCAGCGAGGGTAAGATTCGTCAGCAGTTGATCGATGAGAACCTGCTCGATGCGGTGATTGGTTTGCCGGAGAAGCTTTTTTATGGCACGGGGATTCCGGCGGCGATCCTGATTTTTAAAAAAGTGAAATCGGATAAAAAGGTCCTCTTTGTTGATGCCAGTCGGGCGTTTAAGGCGGGGAAAAATCAGAACCTGCTGACGGCTGAGCATATCGAGAAGATCGTTGCCACCTATCGTGACCGTCAGCTGGTGGATAAATACAGCTACCTCGCCAATCTCGAAGAGATTCAGGAGAATGATTACAACCTGAATATTCCGCGTTATGTGGATACCTTCGAGGAGGAGGAGGAGATCAATTTGATGGCTGTTCGCAAGGAGCGGGAGGCCTTGAAGGTTCAGCTCTCTGAGCTTGAGGGGGAGATGGAGAAGTATTTGGAGGAGTTGGGTTATGGTTCCTGAGGGGTGGTCTAGGCAAACAGTCGGTAATGTTTTCGAGGTACAACTGGGCAAAATGCTTAACAAGGCTGCCAAGGAAAAGGGCCCTCAATCACCATATCTAACGAACTTCAACGTCCGTTGGGGAGCGTTTAACATAAACAAGCTCAACTCCATGTTTTTTTCTGAAAAAGACAGGGAAAAGTTTGTTTTGAAGGCGGGTGCGGATTCCGACGAATTCGTCCACTCATTCCAGAGGAAACCGGCCACTGATTCCGAGGTAATTCGTCCATCTCTCGGAGCGCAGCGACGCTGGTGTTTTGTTTCTACTCGAAGTGGACGATTTGGTCAATGCTGGCAGCCTGTCTTCGCATTGAATCTCCTTTCAGATTGATCTTGTAAGCGTTATGGACGAGACGGTCGAGAATGGCGTCGGCCAGAGTCGGATCGCCGAGATAATCATGCCAGAGGTTGACGGGGAGCTGGCTGGTGACGATGGTCGAGCGCAGGCCGTGGCGGTCTTCCAGTAGCTCCAGCAAGTCACGCCGTTGACTGTCAGTTGGTGGGGTCAACCCCCAGTCATCGAGTACCAGCAAGCTGGTTTTGGCATAGGTCGTCATCAGCTTGCCATAACTGCCGTCGGCCTTGGCCAGGCGTAATTCTTCAAAGAGTCTGGGCAAACGGCGATATAACACCGAATGCCCCTCCAGGCAGGCTTTATGACCCAGAGCGCAGGCCAGGTAACTCTTGCCCACGCCGGTGGGACCGGTGATCAGAATGTTAATCCCCTTGGTCACCCAGGCACAAGCGGCCAGAGTCAGGATCAATGCCTTGTCCAGTCCCCTGGGTGTACGGAAGTCAAGGTCCTCAATGCAGCAGGCATGTCGGAGCCGGGCCTTTTTCAGGCGGGTGGCCAGTCGGCGGTTCTCCCGCTCGGTGAGTTCCCGGTCGACCAGCAGGCCGAGACGGGCCTCGAAGTTAAGTTCGTCGATATCGGCCATAGCCTGTTGCTCGTCAAGGGCCTTGGCCATACCGGTCAGTTTGAGGGTGTGCAGTTTATCGGTCGTCGGATGAATCAACATAGGCGATCTCCTTGTTTTTAGTGGTAGTAGGCAGTGCCACGAATATTGTGGTGGACAACGGGTTCGGTGGATATCTTGGGCTCCGGCAGGGGCTGTCGGTCGAGCCCGGTTTTGAGGATCGAAGCAACGCTTTTGTAGGAGTAGGCCTCACCTGATATTGCTCGCGTGCAGGCGGCTTCCAGACGCTGTTGGCCATAAGTCTTCTCCAGCCTGAGCAGCCCCATTGCTGAGCGAAATCCCTGCTGAGGATGCGTTCGGGAGGCTAGAATCTTCTCCACCAAGGCGGCGGTCTCGGGGCCGGTCTTGCTGGCCCAGTTGATCAGGCGCTTGGCGTCCCAACCGACATGCTCTTGATGAGCTTTAGGCATGTGCTCAGTCAGGGTGGAGTGTCCGCCTTTGCGAGAGGAGCGCGGGTGACTGGCAACTCGTTTGCTTTTGTGGAAGCATTCAACCGTCGTGGCACTCAGGCGAACGTCGAGTTGTTGTTTGAGCAGTTGATAGGGCACCGAGTAGTAATGCTTCTCCACCTCGACATGGTAGTCGATGCTCACCCGGGCCTTCTGCCACTCAGCAAATTCGAAAGACGTTGCGGGAAGTGGCCGCAGGACAGGTTGATCGAGGGCTTCAAAGGCTTCACGGCGTGAACCGGGCAGCTTCTTGAACGGGCGGTTATTGAGGGACTCCAGCAGCCGGGCAATTTCGGTGTTGGCTTCGGCCAGTGAGAAGAAGGTGTGGTTGCGCAAGCGGGCCAGAATCCAGCGTTCGACGATCTGAACGGCGACTTCTGCCTTGGCTTTGTCTTTGGGTTTGCGCACCCGCGCAGGGATGATGGCAACACCGTAGTGCGTTGCTAGGTCGTTGTAGGTGGGATTGACATCCGGTTCATAGCGATCAGGCTTGGTGACGCCCGACTTAAGGTTGTCCGGAACAATAATCTGCGGCACTCCGCCGAGAAAGTTCAGCGCGCGAACATGCGAAC
>JAAXQF010000558.1 GCA_012974435.1 Desulfuromonadales bacterium
GAAGGGCAGGAGAAAAAGGCCAGCCATGTATAAGAGGATACTGTATGGGAGGATACGGTTCTCTCCGAGGCGATCTGCCAGCCACCCGCCGATGAGGCGCACGGCAATGGCTCCACCCGAGTAACAGAAAAAATAGACAGAGATAAAGCCAAGGCTGCGTTCTTCTGCAAGTGGCGCTACAAAGCCACCGGTTCCGGCCAGGCCGAAGCCGAAAAGAAGTGAGAGGAGCCCCACCACGATGAATTTCTCTCGCTTAAACAGGCCAAAGAATGTGGTTTTTATGGTTTCGCTGCGATCCTGGTTGCTTTCCTGAAGTGGCTGGTGGACGAATAAGGCCACCATAGCCAAAGCACCTGCAGTCAGAAAAAGACCAAAAAAGCCGAAGTGTTTAAGAGTGGTTTCGGCCACCACGGGACCAATGGCGATGCCGATAAGACCAGAGATGCCGAACATGCCGATGCCCTCATTGAGGCGATCTTGCGGCAGAATGTCTGCCATAAAGGTAAACACGGCCGTAAAGCAGATCGCCAGGCCGACACCGTGTAAGGCTCTCAGTAATAGAAAAGGCATGTAGTCTGAGCCGAGTGGATCGTGAATGCCGAGGTAGAGAAAGGGCGAAACAACCATGATGAGGCTGCCCAGAGTGTAGCTGCGTTTGCGACCGATACGGTCAATCATCTCTGCAACCCAGGGCCGACTGGCTGCCGAGGCTAAGGCAAACACACCCATCACCACGCCTATATCTCCCTGGTTGCCACCGTGCTCAAGAACGTAGAGCGGTAAGAGAAAGAAAGCGCTGAAGCTGGCTGTATGGCAGAGATTGGCCAGTGCCATGGCCCAGAATGCGGGAGTGTAGAGCATCGTAATTTATTCGTTTCCTGTTGATTTGGCGGTTATTCTGACTTGCCGCCTTAGGAGAGTCAAGGGCAATCAGGATTAAAGCTGTTACCCGCTTTTCCCTTGTTGATAGATGCTGAAAACGCGCTAGGATTATTGATAATCAAAAACATAATCAATTATAAATTTTAGGAGTTGCTATGAAAGAGACATTGCAAAAAGGCCTGACCTTTACCCACAGTTATAAGGTTCCCAATGACAAAACCGTACCCTACGTCTTTCAGGAATCAGATCTTTTTCAGTCAATGCCGCCGGTTTTCGCTACCGCGTTCATGGTTGGCCTTATGGAGTGGGCATGTATGGAAGCGTTGCGACCCTACATGAATGAAGGCGAGATCAGTCTTGGTACAAATATCTGTGTGACTCACACTGCAGCGACACCACCCGGGATGGAGGTCAAGGTCGAAGTGACCTTGCTGGAAGTCAATGGTGCAAGGACCAAGTGGTCTATTACTGCCAGGGATGAGCAAGACCTGATCGGGGAGGGGACGCATGAGAGGTTCTCTATTGATGGGGAGAAATTCGGGGGGATTGTTGCGAAAAAGGCTGCTAGTGTGGGATGAGAGAGGGTGCTTAGCTGATAAAAGTAACCTGGTTATCTACTACGCTCCAATAAACTGTTACTTAAACGTTTCTGGTGGCTGACTAAACGAAATCTTTAAACCGGAAAAGCACACGACCGGCCTCACGCAGAGGCACAGAGATCGCGGAGAAAGACCCATTATACCCTAGATTTCAAGATTTTGTCTTACTCTGCGATCTCTGCGTCTCAAGTGAGCATAGCGAACGGGCGTGAGGTAGCTTTAGCTTTTGTTTATCAGTTGTCGGTGTTTGTCTGTGAAGATGGCAGAACTCTTTATGCGCAAGGGCCAACAGGCACATTCCCAACCAGAAATTCCTTGTCAACAACCTCTTTCAGATAGTTCTTCTGATCAATGATCCTGGTCACAACATTCCCTTCACCAAGAACAATCAGCGACCTTTCAAACCCTTGCCCCCAGTTGCTGTCTGCAAGGTCGGGTTCGAAGCAGACGATTGTACTGATCCCCGCTTGTACGATGGCTTTGGCACATTCAATACAGGGATACCAGGGGATGTAGAGGGTGCAGTTCTTGGTTGAGACACCGAGCATCGCTGCGTTGTAAATAGCATTGCGCTCCGCATGAGAGACCCACAGGTACTTCTCGCCGTTACTGGCTTCATGGCGTTCTTCAACATCGTCGTCAACGCCGCGGGGAATTCCATTGTAGCCGGTGGACCGAATCTCATTGTCGGGGCCGACAATGACGGCGCCCACCTTGCGACCCCGGTCTTTGCTCCAGGTAGCGATAAATTGAGCCAGGGCCATCCAGCGAACGTCCCAGTTAGAACTCGTCATGATCTTCTCCTCAGGCAAAGGACTTGTCTCAACGCAGAGACGCGGAGGCGCAGAGAAAAAGATTTCATTCTCTGCGCCCTTTGCTTGTTTGCGTTAAAACATTTTTTGGTTCAGGCCTTTGCTTTTAACCACACTTGGAGTCACCACAGTTCAGGCAGGTCAGGCAGCCGTCCATGATGATGACAGCCTTGGTGACGCACTTGGCGCACAGTTTGGCGTCTGCAGGGAAGTCGCCGTTATCTTCACCTTTGGCTTCCCCATTGAGATTGTCGTATTCAGCACGCTTGGCCAGAATCATCTCTCTCTGGGCGGCGGGCATTTTCTCTTCCTTGATCAGGCCGATCATTTTCATGTGGCTTTCCATCGCAAATCCGATCTCGGCCACGATCGAGGGCATGAAGCCACCTCCGCCCGGCTTGAAGTAGCCGCCTTGGGGATCGAAGACCGCTTTCATTTCATCGACCAGGAAGGTGATGTCTCCACCTTTGCGGAAGACCGCCGAAATAACCCGGGTCAGGGCAACCACCCACTGGAAATGATCCATGTTTTTCGAGTTGATGAAAATCTCGAAGGGCTGACGAATTTCGTGCTTCGTGCCATGGTTCAATACCATGTCATTGATGGTGACATAGAGGGCATGCTCACTCTGCGGGGTCTTGATCTTGTAAGTGGCCCCCACCAGCATTTCAGGACGCTCGACATTCTCGTGCATGCCCTCAATCTGGTTTTTCTCATCCTGGGCGGCCTTCTTGCGCTGATCATCGAGGTTAACAACTTCGTAGCCAACTATCTTCTTTTCTATTTTTTTAGCCATCTTTTTTCTTCCTTAAAAATTTACAGCTTACCGTAATAGCCTTCTTTGAGAGCATCGTACAGGTTCGCAGCTGAATGGGTCTCATTGTCGTATTCTACATTTTCATTGCCACGGACTTCGAGCACTGTGCCGTCGTCCAGCGTGAACTGGTAGATGGTGTCCGCCAGGTCCTTATCTTTGACCAATACGCCCTGGAAGGCTTCCGGATTGTAGCGGAAGGTTGTGCAACCCTTCAAGCCCTGTTCGTAGGCATACATGTAGATGTCCTGAAAATCCTCGTAGGGATAATCACTGGGGACATTAGCGGTCTTGGAGATGGAAGAGTCAATCCATTTCTGGGCAGCTGCTTGAATGTCGACGTGCTGCTTCGGCGTGACATCTTCCGAGGTAATGAAGTTGTCCGGCAGTCGCTCTTCCGGTTTTTTACTGTCAGGCATCGCATTGGGGTTGATTAATTCACGATAAGCCAGCAGCTCATAGGAAAAGACATCGATCTTCTCCTTGCTCTTCTTGCCCTGACGGATCAGGTTGCGCGAATAGTGGTGGGCGAAGCTGGGCTCAATGCCATTGGAGGCATTGTTGGCAATTGACAGGGAAATCGTGCCGGTTGGTGCAATGGAGCTGTGGTGAGTGAAGCGTGCGCCGACTTCAGCCAGTTCGTCGACCAGTTCTGGAGCTTCTTTAGCGAGCTGTTGCATGTAACGGCTGTAGCGGGTGTGTAAAATCCGCCCTGGCACACGTTGACCAAGTTTGATGCCGTCAGCTGCCATTTCGGGGCGCTTGCGCAGCATCTCGGCAGTGACTTCGTACTCTTCCTCGAGGGCCGGTGCTGTGCCTTTTTCTTTTGCCAGGTCAATTGCCTGCTGCCAGCCGGCTAGCGCCATCTGCAGCGTGACCTCTTCAGTGAAGGCTACGGCGTCGGTATCACCATACTTCATGCCGAGCAGGGTGATTGTTGAGCCTAGGCCCAGGTAGCCGAGACCGTGGCGACGCTTGCCAAAGATCTCGTCCTGCTGTTGTTGCAGTGGCAGGCCGTTGATTTCGACGACGTTGTCCAACATGCGGGTGAAGACGGAGGCAACCTCGCGGAAGTGATCCCAGTTGAATCTCGCTTCAGGAGTAAAGGGCTGGTCAACAAAACGGGTCAGGTTGATCGAACCGAGCAGGCAGGAGCCGTAGGGTGGCAAGGGCTGCTCGCCGCACGGATTGGTGGCACGGATCTCTTCGCAAAACCAGTTGTTGTTCATCTCATTGACCTTGTCGATGAGGATGAAGCCAGGCTCTGCAAAATCGTAAGTGGAGGCCATGATTACGTTCCACAGCTGTTTGGCGCGGATGAATCGATAAATCTTGCAGGCGACCTCTCCCACGTCGTTCTGTACGTAGTCATCTTTGACCGGCCAGTCCTTCCAGAGCACCTGCCGCGGGTCATTAATGTCCAGCCCGTCACGTTTCAGTTCCTTGGCAGTCAGCGGGAAACAGAGCGGCCATTCCTGGTCTTTTTTAACGGCTTCTACAAATTCGTTGGTAATCAGAAGAGAAAGGTTGAACTGGCGCAGGCGGCCATCTTCACGCTTGGCCTTGATAAAATCAACAACATCCGGATGAGAGATGTCGAAGGTCGCCATCTGTGCACCGCGACGACCGCCGGCTGAAGCGACGGTACGACACATGCTGTCGTAGATGTCCATGAAAGACAGCGGCCCGGAGGTGTTGGCCCCGGCGCCGTTGACGAAGGCGTTGCGTGGACGCAGCGTTGAGAAATCGTAGCCGATGCCGCAGCCCGCTTTGAGCGTCAGGCCGGCTTCGTGGACTTTGCCCAAAATCTGGTCCATCGAGTCCTCAACCGTTGCCGAAACAGTACAGTTGATGGTCGATGTGGAAGGCTTGTGTTCGAGAGCTCCTGCATTGGACGTGATGCGTCCGGCAGGGATGGCGCCGTTCTCCAGTGCCCATAGAAATCGCTCGTACCAGTGGCTTTGTTTTTTCTCGTCGTCTTCAACGAGAGATAGCGCTTTGGCGACACGTACAAAAGTTGCGTGCAGGTCTGCATCGACAGGTTTGCCTGTTGCATCCTTGAGCCGGTACTTGCTGTCCCAGATGTCCAGCGAAGCTTCCTGCCAGGGAATTTCTGTTGCTTCAATCGGTTTCTTAATCACATTGCCTGCCATTTCTCGTTCCCTCGTTTGTCCCCCATCGCCCCTCAGGTCGGGTGGAAGCCCTTGTTTAAGCAGTTTGGACGATAGTCCGACACTGCAATATAAAGCACTATATGTTGTAGCGGGTGACATTCTACGCTACTACATGAGGTTTAGCAAACTGAATTTGATTAGAATTGGAGAAAGTTTTCGCGAAGGCCTTTGCTTGAAATTTATGTGATTATTGCCAGTTGATCCAGGTGCTTTTTATGCTCTTTTTAACTATTAGAAATTGTTAGAGAAAGCGTGTTTCAGGGTAGCGGTTGGTCGCTTTCCTTGGAGAGGTCGATGGCTTCTGATTGCTGCTTATCCGCGCAGGCGACAACTAATATGAGCAGCATGAAGAGCTGCAGCCATTTCACTATTTTTTGCGTGGCAGGAGATATAAATAGTCCTTATCTGGTGTTGGCAAAAGCGATTGCATGGCGTATACAGGATTTGTAGCAAGCTCTGTTCCAAGATAATGGTCCTGTGTCAGTGTTTTCAGGGGATTGCCCTTTGCCTGAAGTCTGAAATTGAGGTATCTTCAGGAGACAATTTGAAAGAAAGAACAGGACTTGAATGAAATCGAAACTGCAAACAATTTATCTTAAAGATTATCGGCCACCGTCATATCTGGTTGAAACGGTCGATCTTCATGTTGAACTCTCTCCTTTGCAAACCAAAGTTCGCGCTACTCTTCAGTTTAAAGCCAATCCGGACTGTACAAAAGAACGGGCTGAGCTCTATCTTCATGGTCGGCAGCTTGAGCTGTTGTCTATAAAGCTTGATGGTCGGGAGCTGGCTGCCGGTGAGTACCGGGTTGATAGCGAAGGCCTGACGATTCAGGTTGTGCCGGAATGTTTTGTCCTGGAGACGCTGGTCGAGATTAACCCCGAAGGCAATACCGCGCTGGAGGGTCTGTATCGCGCCAGCGAGATTTTCTGTACCCAGTGCGAGGCCCAGGGCTTTCGGAAAATTACCTTCTATCCGGATCGCCCCGATGTCATGGCGCGCTTTACCACGACTCTGGTTGGTGATCTGGAAACCACCCCTGTGCTACTTGCCAACGGCAACCTGGTTGAGTCAGGACACCTTGATGACGGCCGTCACTTTGCCAAATTCGAAGACCCTTTCCCGAAGCCGAGTTACCTGTTTGCTCTGGTGGCAGGCAAACTCACAGCTATAGACGATAGCTTTGTCACTATGTCGGGTTGCAAGGTCAGTCTGCAGATCTTTGTTGAAGAGCGCAATCGCTACAAGTGCGACCATGCCATGCTCTCACTTAAAAACGCTATGCGCTGGGACGAAGAGGTCTTCGGCCTGGAATACGACCTCGATGAGTACAAAGTGGTCGCGGTTGATGACTTCAACATGGGGGCGATGGAGAACAAGGGGCTGAATGTCTTTAACTCCAAGTACGTTCTGGCCAAACCTGAAACAGCAACAGATGCCGATTTTCAGGGCATTGAAGGTGTGATTGGTCACGAGTATTTCCACAACTGGACCGGCAACCGGGTCACCTGCCGCGACTGGTTCCAGCTCAGCCTCAAGGAAGGCTTGACAGTCTTCCGTGATCAGGAGTTTTCCGCCGACATGGGCTCGCGGGCGGTCAAACGGATCGGCGAAGTTCGGCTGCTGCGTAATTTTCAATTTCCCGAAGATGCCGGGCCAATGTCTCATCCCGTGCGCCCCGAATCATATATCGAGATCAACAATTTCTATACGGCGACGGTCTATAATAAAGGCGCCGAAGTGATCCGCATGTACCAGACCCTGCTCGGCAAAGATGGCTTTCAGCGGGGCATGAAACTCTACTTTGAGCGGCACGACGGACAGGCTGTGACGACCGATGATTTCCTCGCGGCGATGGCGGATGCGACCGGCGCTGACTTGAATCGATTCAAGCGTTGGTACAGCCAGGCCGGCACGCCGGTTCTTGATATCGAGGGTCGCTACGATGTCGAAGCCAAGACCTTCTGCCTGACGGTGCGACAGTCTTGTCCCGATACGCCCGAACAGTTGGCAAAGCAACCTTTCCTGATTCCTTTACGGATAGGTCTGCTGGGACCAGATGGCCAGGACCTGCCTCTGCAGCTTGTCGATGAGGAAAAAGCACAGATTGGTTCACGAACCCTGAAAATTACCGAGGCTGAACAGACCTTTACCTTTGTTAACCTCCCTGTGACGCCCGTGCCTTCACTGCTGCGTGATTTCTCTGCTCCCGTTAAGGTTCATTACCCCTATGACAGAGAGGAACTGGCCTTCCTGTTTGCCAACGACAGCGACGCTTTTAATCGCTGGGAGGCAGGACAGCGCCTGGCAACTAATCTTCTTCTGGAGATGGTTGGCGATATCAGGGCAAAACGGGTAGTAGAGGTTCCCGGAGATTTTCTTGCAGCGTTCCGTTCTGCTCTGCAGGACCGGGATGCTGATCCTGCACTCTTGTCTCTCGCCTTGACCCTGCCGGGCGAAATGGAGCTTGCCGAGGCTATGGGCGTGGCTGACCCGGGTGCGATTCATATTGCTCGCCAAGTTTTACGTAAAACGCTGGCGGCGGCGTTACATGAGGACTTTACTGCGGTTCTTGGCACGATGCAGGATGATGGCCTCTATTCTTTGACCTCGGAAGCGATCGGTCGCCGTAGCCTGAAGAATCTCTGCCTCGGTTATCTGGCACTGCTCGATATCCCCTCTATACAACAGAACTGCTTCGACCGTTTTGTTGATGCGGACAACATGACTGACCGTATGGCGGCGCTGACCTGCCTGGTCCATAATCGATTGCCACGCTGGGAAGAAGCCCTCGCAGCTTTCTATCATCAATTTGAGAGCGACCCCCTGGTGGTCGATAAATGGTTCACCTTGCAGGCAACCTCGCCTCAACCGGAGACTCTCACTGAAATAGAGGCGTTGATGGCACACCCGGACTTTACTATGCGCAACCCGAACCGGGTGCGTTCCCTGGTTGGTGCTTTTGCTCAGGGCAACCCAGCTCTATTCCATGACCTGTCCGGTGCCGGTTATGCTTTCCTGGCCGATCGAGTCATAGAGTTAGACGCTCTCAATCCTCAGGTTGCCGCCAGGCTGGTCTCACCTTTAAGTCGTTGGCGGCGTTACGACAGTGAGCGACAGGGCCTGATGAAGACTCAACTGGAGCGCATTCAGCGTCAGGAGAACCTCTCCACGGATGTGGGAGAGATTGTAGGGAAATCACTTTGAACTTGGTGCAGGGTTAAGGGCGCAGAATGTAAGCAAGAAAACCCAGAACCCAGAACCCAGAACCCTTTAACCATTAATTGACTATGAAAAATTCAAACTCATTATCTGAAATCCTGATTGTCGGTTGCGGTGATATCGGCGTTCGCGTTGCTCAGTTGGAGAAACAGGTCGGTCGGCAAGTCTCCGGGCTGGTTCGTTCCGAAGAGGGCGCTGAGCGCTTGCGTGGCCATGGCATCGAGCCTGTAATGGGAACCCTGGATGATTTAACCTCGCTGAGCGATCTGCCGACAGCCGGAAAACTGGTTTACTATTTTGCCCCTCCGACTGGAGGCGGTCCTTTCGACAGCCGCATGCGCAGCTTTTGCCAGGCTGTCGGCGCCGGGCAGTTGCCAGACAAAGTGGTTTATATGAGCACCAGCGGCGTATATGGTGATTGTGGTAGTGAATGGGTCACCGAGGAGACGCCCTTGAATCCTCAAACCAGCCGCGCGCAGCGTCGCGTTGATGCCGAAACCACTTTACAGGTGTGGGGGCGGGAGCACTCGGTCCCGGTCGTTATCCTCCGGGTGACCGGCATTTATGGTCCCGGTCGGCTCCCCCTGGCGAGGATTCAGCAGGGGCACCCGGTGCTGCGAGAGGAAGAATCTCCACCGACCAATCGCATTCATGCCGATGATCTGGCTGTTGTCTGTGTGAAAACGGCTGAAAAAGCCGCTGATGGTGATATCTTTAATGTCAGTGACGGTCAGCCGGGAACCATGACACAATATTTCAACACCGTATCAGCTATGCTTGATTTGCCACTTTTGCCGCAGGTTGATATGGAAGAAGCGAAACGGGTCATGAATCCGATGATGCTTTCTTACCTTACAGAGACCCGGCGCATGGATAACCGTAAGATGATCGATCAACTCGGTGTCAGATTGAGCTATCCGAACCTGGAAGCCGGGTTGAAGAATGTTATTGCTCAACTGGATAAACCGAATATGGGATACTTTGGCTCGATAGGACATTAACGGGAGGTTCAGGGATAAGGGCTCAGGGTGAATGGTTTCCTTTTGCCTTTGGTCCTGTACCCTTAACCCGATTTCCGGAGTTAATCATGAAAAAAATTGCAATCATTGGTGCCGGCATCTCCGGCTTGAGTACTGCTTTTACCATTGAACGTCTTGCCGCTGAAGCCGGTCTGGATGTCGAGGTTACGGTTTTCGAACGCGAGGAGCGAACCGGCGGCAAGATCTGGAGTATCAAGGAAGAGGGTTATCTCTGCGAGTGGGGGCCAAACGGTTTTCTTGATAGCAAACCGATGACCCTGGAGTTGTGTGATCAACTTGGTATTCGGGATCAGCTTGAGCGTTCCAACGATAACGCCCGCAAGCGATTCATTTACAGTGGTGGAATCCTCAACCGCCTGCCGGAAAACGGACCGATGTTTTTGCAGTCGAAACTGATCAGCTGGCCGGGCAAGATTCGTCTGGCCCAGGAATTCATCAAGCCCAAGCGCACCGACGGTGTTGATGAAACCCTGGCTGATTTTGCCCGTCGTCGCCTTGGCGCGGAAGCTCTCGACAAATTGATCGGGCCGATGGTCTCTGGTATCTTTGCTGGCAATCCGGAGACCATGAGTCTGAAAAGTTGCTTCCCACGCATTCACGAACTGGAGCAGGAGTATGGTGGCCTGCTCAGAGCCATGATGCTGCTGGCCAAAAAGAAGAGGGCCGAAGTCAAGGCCGGCAAGCAGGTTGCCAGCGCTGCCGGGCCGGGCGGCGTGCTGACATCCTTCGTTGGTGGTATTCAAGAGCTGACTGACGGCACGGTCAAAGGCCTTAAGGGCGAAGTCAAGACCGGACAGGCTGTTGCAGGTTTGAAAAAGATCGATGCTGGCTGGGAGCTACGTCTGGCTGACGGTTCTAACTATGATGCCGATGTCGTTGTTTCTGCAGCACCGGCCCATGTCCTCAAAGAGCTGACTTGGTCAGTCGACGGTGAATTGTCTGAACTTCTTGGTGGGATCCCCTACGCACCGATGAACGTGATCTGTTTCGGGTATGAACAGGAAAAAGTTGCTTGTGATCTGGATGGCTTCGGTTACCTGATCCCGAAGAAAGAGGGCTGTAACATTCTTGGTACGCTGTGGGATTCGAGTATTTTCCCGCAACGTGCTCCGGAAGGCCACGTCATGCTGCGTTCCATGATGGGGGGCGCCACGACTCCTGAGGCGATAGACCTGAGCGACGCCGAGGTTAAAGAAAGAACCATGGCTGAGCTCAAGAAGATCATGGGGATAGAGGCGGAACCTGATTTTGTGCGAATCTTCCGCCATCAACGTGCCATCCCCCAGTATGTTGCTGGCCATGCTGATCGCTTGCTTGCGATAGACGAGCGCCTGAAGAATCATCCCGGTTTGATCTTGACGGGTAATTCATTCTTTGGCATCGGTCTCAATGATTGCGTCAATGCTGCCTACAAGGCCGGTGACCAGGTTCTCTCCTGTTTGCAGGGTACTGACTGATTAAACCTGATCGCAATTGTTCTGACGGAAGCTTGCTGCGACCTGAGTGTTCTTCTGATATCTGTTGCTTCTTTGAAAGACTCTGCCTCTTAACTGATCAGTGTTGGGGCTTGAGATGACGAAAGCACTTTCTTAAACGCTAAAACGTTTCAGCGAGCGCTCGATTTAATCGTGATCACTGTTTAAGTTTCTTGCAAGTCTCTCTAGCAGTTCGTCGGATTTGACCTTCAACACTTGGTGTCGCTGATCAAGTCCGACGAACTGCTAGTGTTTTTTGTCTTTACGGCTGACGATAATGAAGGTCAGCATAACTGCAAGAATCAGAGCTGCACCCATCCCCCACATGCTGATCTGTTCAACCTGACCACCGACATCCTGCCCCAAGGCATCGATCTTTGAGCGGGTTTCATCAGCCTGCGCTTGTGTTTCAGCCAGTGCTTTGGTTGTCTTCTTCTGTACAGAAGAGAACTCCGCCTGCATCTTTTGCAATAGACCTTCCAGGGCACTTATCTTGCCCGATTGCTCCAGTATCGTTTCATTTTGTATGACGAATTGATTCGTTAGTGAAGCCAGGGTCTCTGCTAAGGGTGCCAGCTCACTGAGCGCCTGGTTGATCCTCTCTGACTGGGTTTCAACCACTTGGAGTTGGCTTGCAAACTGCTCATTCAAGTCGGTTTGCGAGGCTTCAGTTTTGTTGTCGAGAATTTCCAGTTGTTTTTGCTGCTTCTTGAGAGAGGTCTTTTGCTCAACCAGGTCTTTTTGCAGGTACCAGATTTTCTCCTGGATGCGTTCAATCTCTGTCAGCACAAGTGCCTGCTCGGCGTAAAGAGGGGCAGCGAAGAGTAGAAGAAGTAAGAAAATTTGCAGAACTTTCAAGATGATCTCCAATCAGTAGCTTGTTCGTGAATTCAAAATGTTCGGTTCTATAACCCAAAAAATGTTTAATGCAAAGTCGCAAAGAACGCAGAGGAAAATCTTATAAGCTTATGAAAAAGGGTTTTATCCTGCCACGTCCTCTCTGCGAATTCGCGCCTCGCCTAAAAGCGCCTACTTTTGGTTGCGTTAATAAATTGTTTAAGGGTGGCTTGCCTTTGTTTGAGTTATATGTCCGAAGATATTTACCCTATGATTGACCGCAGGTAACCATAAAAATGTAACCCAATTGGAACAGAAGGTCAAAGGCGAGGTCTCTCAATGGACGCGGAAGGTTCAGCCATGAGGAGACGATTCTTGGGTGAGATGTCAGCCGGTATCTGTTGCGTGAAAATCGTGTAGCCCTGGTTCCGCAAATGATGAGCCCTGACAACGTCTGCGGCCAGTGACCCTTCGAGCCAACCGCCAAGCCCGCCCTGGTCAGCATCTTTCAGGTTGTGGCAACATGGCAGGAGAGCCAGTCGTGCCTGTGCTTTTGCTGCCTGCTGCAGAACCAGGTCAGACAAACTACCGCAAGCGTGAACAGAAACGACAAGGTCAGTAGATTCCAGGACAACCTTCTCCAATGACATTTCGACGAATTGGATCCGACCTTCAAGCCTTGGCCAGCTTTCGAGCAGAGCCTGATAAAGTTTATTGGCGGAGGCGGGGAGGGTGCGATCTACGGCGAGAGCCACCGGTGAACTATCATCGAGGATCAGAAGAAGAGCTGCTGCCAAACCATGACCGCACGCCAGGTCAACCACGCGTCCACCTCGGAAGCGTCGTCTGACTCGCCGGGCAACCTCCCATGCCTCGAATAATTCTTTTCGTGGCAAGCAGCCCGCCTTGCAAACGGCACGGCCAACTTTGTCGAACAGGGAGTCGCTCGGGAAGAGAAAGGTTTCTTTTTCTGTTAGACGATTTCTGGAAGATCGATTCATGAGATCCGTGGCGCGTGGCGGGTAG
>JAAXQF010000470.1 GCA_012974435.1 Desulfuromonadales bacterium
CTCTTGATTGTTCCCGTTTTGTTTGTCGCAATAATTGTGTTGGTCGCAGGGTATTTTATTTTAGACAGGCAGGATGACTATGACGTTGATCTTGCCGGAGTTGAAATCCCAACTTACAAAGAATCAGCTATTCTTTTTAACCAGGGCAATGATTTCTCAAAGAGCCTACCCTTTTTGGCTTCGGCTATTATTGATGTCGATAACGACGGGATTGAAGAATTGTTTTTAGGTGGGAGCAAAAATACTCCAGACGGTCTCTTTCAGTTTAAAAATAATCAGTTGATTCTTATAGAAGGTGCCAGGGGACTCACCAAGGGCACCACCGCTAGTTATGGGGCCGTTGCTCTCGATGTTGACAACAATGGCGAGCAAGACTTACTTGTTGCACGCGAAGATGGAATCTGGCTTCATCACAACAAGAACGGACTCTTTGAGAGTAAAAAGCTAAATGCTGCCATGCCAGAAGGCACTGTGCCTTTATCAATTGCAATTGCGGATCTCAATCGTGACGGAGCTTTTGACATGTATGTCTCTGGTTATATTCGTCATGACCTGGTCGAAGGGCAAAATATTTTTCGTGAAGGCTATGGAGGGTCGAGCCGGTTGTTTATTAACAATGGTGATAACTCTTTTACAGACATGACCGAACAGGCAGGGCTTACATACAAGCACAACACGTTCCAGTCCGCGTTTATTGACATTGACCGTGACGAACTCGAGGACCTTGTCGTTGCTCACGATACTGGTCATGTCGTGACTTGGCGCAATAAAGGCAATATGCGTTTTGAACGCGTTGCTAACCCCAATACCGATGAATATAGCTATCCGATGGGAATCGGTATCACCGATTTAGGAAATGACGGTTTCGCTGATTTCTTTTTTTCTAATGTGGGATCTACGCCACCGAATTTTCTAATTCGCGGGAAGTTAACAGATGAACAGATTACTAATTGGAAATGGATATTGTTCAAGAATAAGGGTGGGTTTGGGTTCGAGGATATTGCCGAAAAGGCAAAGATAGCTGACTATGAATTTTCCTGGGGAGGTGTCTTCGAAGATCTCAACCTTGATGGCATAGAAGATCTCATCGTGTCAGAGAACTACATTGGCCTTCCTCCACACAAGCTACCCTTTCTCAGAGCAAATGGTCGGTTATTATTGCAAACGCCAAATGGTGAGTTCGCCGCTGCGGAGAAAAAAGCGGGAGTAATAAGTCGTACGTTCTCTATTTCACCGTTAACGGCTGATTTTAATGGCGATGGTCGACCTGATATCGTACATGCGAATCTTAACGGCCCCTCAGCACTGTTTCTCAGTAAGCCTGGCAAAGGCAATTATCTCAAAGTATCACTGCCTGACAATGTGAGCTCAATCGCAGCAACTGTCACTGTTACTCTATCCGACGGAAGCGTACTGAGTCGTCCATACGTTTCGGGGGAAGGGCTGTGCTCAGATAGCTCACGCATTATTGTTTTTGGTTTGGGTGATGTGTCAGCGACTGAGGTCAAGGTGCATTATATTGATGGTAGAGATGAAATAAAAATGGGTAGCTTTCGTAATCAGTTGGTGAAGCTTTAGTGAAAGCAATATTTTTACAAATGGTACTGGCCATTCAAGAAGCAATAACTCCAGCCATTAGAATATGGCTATACTGGGTTGCTATAATTTTTTTGTCGTCTGTATTTTTTGTTTGGGAATATAAATCAGCACGTATTGCACTCGCTGCATTTGCTTTGACTCTTCCAGTTGCCATTCTAGTATTTACACTTTCGAATTCCGCACATCTGATCGGCATTGCGCATATTGCAGTATGGGGGCCATTGGCTTTCTATCTCATAAAAAGTGAGTTAATGCGTTCCTCTTTTCAGTACAGTGCTCCGTATGGAGTTTGGATAGTTTTGTTGCTTGCTACTATCGCTGTGTCTCTTACTTTCGATGTGAGAGATATAGTCCTTGTCCTTTTAGGGAGAAAGTAAGTTGATGACTACTTTGTTGACAGACACATTTGTGCTAGATGGCATATGTCTTATAGGTCACGACAAGCAGGAAAACCTGAGTCACTAGGCAATCGGTTACTATTAAGTCTCCCGCAACTAATTCTTGGCTCTTTTAAGACTTTTAGTAAGATATTTCATCCCATTTTCGCCATGCGGATAATATCCTATTACCCTCTAAAGTCTCTGCAATGTGGGTCGAAGAATATTGGACAAGAGTGTCGCCCTTGGCATGACCGTTGCGATAGACGTAAGACTAAACCACACTGAAATACGTTGTATTTTGCTACACAATTTGTTACACAAAAAGAACCCGCAAAGCACTCGCAGAGAAGACTTGTAAACGTAATTTCAAGCACTTAGACACAACTGGTGATAGTAGGGAGTGTCCCATCTACTCACGCCAAATAATACACGAAGACTTCAAGAAGGTTATCTTAATCGTATTCATCCAGGCTTTCTGATTACCTCCACAGAATAAAGAAAAAGTGCCTACAGCGAAAAAGCTGTAGGCACTTTGATTTGGTGCTTCTCAGGGACACCCTACAACGGGTCGAATGATCACCAGAACGCAGCGAAGCCCAATGCAAAAGTATCCGAATCAATACCGGTAGATTCCTGAGTGCGGGTGCCGATATAAGCAGCCTTGACACCCAGGTGACGATTGATGGGGAAACCAAAGCTGAACGCCCAGGCCACGTACTCCTTTCGATCATCTTTTTTCACCCCGTCAACAGTAGACCGCTTCCCGTAGTTATACCCGCCGCTCGCGCTCACCCAGACACCGGGACGGAAGCTATAGATCAGGTGGCTGTTGATCGTGTAGAGCGGATCCTGCTCAAGTTTCTTGCCATTAAAAAAGTCGGTATTGTCGGTATGGATGGCAACGGTTCCGGTTGCTTCCAACGACCATCTTCCGCGCGTATGCACAACACCTAATTGAGGCCGGAAGGTATAGCGATTCGTGCCGAGGTTGATCAGTTTATCGTCCATGTAATCGCCGGTCGGCAACTGGACCGAAAACCCGGCACCGACGATGGTTTCAACTTTTTGTTCCGCCCGGTACGCAGCATATTCCTTGCCCTGCAGCGGCGGTGCACCGTAGAGGTTGATCGCAAAACGCACGAAGGTGTCAGACCAGCCACTTCGCCTGTCTGTCGCGCGAACACCATCGAGAAGACCGGACCATTTCCCCTCTTGATAAGCTTGAACAACACCAATTCGTGCCGTTTTATTGAACAACGAAAACGAGCGGATGTATTTTGCGGCCCAGGTATCCAACTCCAGATCCGCAGAGTCGATCTTGAGCAATGGGTCGAAACCGATATC
>JAAXQF010000622.1 GCA_012974435.1 Desulfuromonadales bacterium
CTTTGGAACAATACATGGCAATTCTCCTTAGAGATGGCCTTATCTACGAAAAGTGGACACCGTTAATCGTAGTAATTGATGTTTTCAAAGACACAAAAAGTCACCCTCTAGTCTACGGATGGCTTGTGGTCATCGTTCATCTTCCCCTACATTCCCAGATACCTACATAAATAGGATGTTGGTAATTATACCCGAGCAAGAGTAATGGTCAAAGGGGCGAGTTTCTTAGAAATCCTCCTACATCGCTTTGGGGTGCTCAGGTTGGCTGAAATGCGAAATTCTTACTGACACTGCAATATAAGAAAGGCCACCAAGGAACAGATCCTGGTGGCCATAATTTTGTGCATTAATCAGCTTCCTAAATGTCTCTATCAATAAGAAGCCGTTTTTCTTCTCACAAGTCGTGCGTTATGAGACAGTACGAGAAGTTATAAACTCTGGGTAACATTAGCTAGCGATATTCACTTCATTTCAATTTAGTTCACTTTCATGAGTTTGACCTCTTCTAAGGTTTGACGAAAGGTGTCATTGAGCGGTCCACCAAGATCAACAGCGCGCTGTGCCGTAGTCAGGGCTTCTGACAGTTTGCCCTGCTCAGCCAAGACATGAGCCAAGTTGTTAAAGGCCGTACCGTTTTCCGGTTGAAGCAGGGTTGCATGATAGAAGGCTTCAGCAGAGGCGTCGAGATTATGCAGATTGTATTCGCTGTTGCCGAGGCCCATCCAGCCGACAAAATTCGCTGACCACCGTTTCAGGGCCGCAGTATAACCGATTACAGCGGCCTGCCACTGCCCAGTATTTTCCAAACCAGCAACAGCGGCAAGCCATTTCCCTTCTTCAGCTCCATCCGGCATCCGGTCTGGTGGCAGGACCAGAAGGCCCCAGTACTCACTACGCTGCCAGATATTTGTGAAAGTCCAGTAGCTGAGGACCTCTCTGGCTGTGAGCCCTGAGTGGAGGGTAACCTCTCTCTGTTGCTGATCATAGCCAATAACCACGGCATAGTGCCACTTCGGATACCAGAAAAAACTGAGATTGACCAGAACGATAACCGGATGACCAGCAGAGACCTCAGACAACAGGGCCTCATTACCGGTGATGGGGTATGCGATCCGGCCATGCCTGCGGGCCGAGCCAATCAGAGAACTCTGAAGGCTGCCCTTGAGGCCGGGGCTATAGACCTCTGAAGATAGGTCGGAGGGCTGCACGGCAACCCCACTCCAGTTGAGCACCATAGCAAGAGCTGCCGGCCCGCACTGCAATTCATTCTGGGCAAAAAAAGGCACACCGGCAACCATGGTGCTGGTCGGCCCTTCCGGAATCTGGGGTAAGGCTCCCGACGGGGAGAGGTTGCAGGCAGGCAGCAATATAGGCAGTGCTAAAAACAACAGGACGGCAATCATTTGACTGCCGACCTGAATCAAACGTGTGCCCGCCTTGCGTTTAGCGTTGGGGGGTAACAAATGGAAAAACATGGGTAAAACCCAGAATATCGGTAAGCAACAAAACCAAAAAGACTAAAACTGCGGCACCAACGATCGCACCTATCCCATCGCCCCCAGCAGGCAACTGCTCCATCGAATTGGCAATTTTTATCAGTTCTGCACTGGAAAGACTGTCTACTCTTTTTTGTGCTTCGACAGTGTCAACACCGTACTGAACCATGACCTGCTTCACATCTTCACGGGCCAGGAAGGAGGTGATCTGAACCCTGTGAGCAGCATCTTGCTGTCCTGCAATCACGGTATTAGTTCCAACAATCTGAGCCTGAGCCGTGTGAACAGTAAAATCGAGCAGAAGGAATGAAAACAGTAAGAAGAAACTCACCGGCCTTATCATTTTCGTTAGCATGAATAACCTCCTTTACCGATTGAAATTTAATAGAAATCGCACCCAATGAAGATTATAAGTGATTTTAATTGCAAAGAGAATACTTGGCAACACCAATTCTCAGAATTGATGAGGGAGTCATCGAAGACTGGACCTATGACATGTACTTCCACTCGGAGATCAAACCGCGCAGCCATCACACTTGGATTAACGGGCATCCTAAATGAGGCAGCCAAGCGGCCCTATATATGTTGTCACATTGTATTAGAGTACTCATATTTGAAAAAATCAGAGATACTCAGGAACCCTGGTGGTTAGGACGCTATTGCGTATTTATTTGAAAATACAATGCTTCGTATAATCGGCTGCTTCACTGGCAGTCCATTCCTTTTTGGGTTTCTCTTTCATATCTTTGCACCACTCTTCGCTTCCAACTTCTGGCGAACAACCGATTAACAAACCAAACAACGATAGAGAGATAAGGACACTGATGGTTTTGAATAAGTTCACTACTTACCACCTCATTATTTTTCAATTAACGTCGCAAACATAGTAGTTTTTAGAACTACCTAGATTGGCTAACTTGACCCGACTTTGGCGACATCATAACCATAGATAAACAAATAATTCAATTACGGTTAGTACAATCATAAAAACAATTAATTGGAAAAATTCTTTTTTTCTGAGCTTTCTATTTGATGAGCTATCACCAATAGAAGCCAAACTCCACAACCCTTCAAAAAACTCTATAAAGAACTTCTTCATAAGGACTTTTCCATAGCACCCAGAAACATCTAACCATTAGAAAATTACTGTTTTTAGGTGCCTACTAAAACAACAACAGCGTGAAAAAGTGATCGCAAGTGAGCAGTACAGGAGAACAAGGCGTACAGTCTCTAACTCTTGATTCACAACGTAGTTCACTAGCCGTGTTTGTTCTTTTTGGCTTTTTTGTTTTTCCCTTTACCTTTTGATGTGCCGGTATCCATAGAAATTTGAATATTCCCTTGCTTTAAGGCATGAAAAGCAGCTGATCCAGGTTTGATTCCGAGGCTCTTGGCCATCGCTCCCCAGCCTTGCGACTTTTGTGAACGATAGACCTTTAGAACCGCATCGAGTGGCTTTCGGGACTTCTCACCGAGCCACAAGACAATGGCCACCTCGGCCGGGCTTTCAACGGAACGGAAAACCGCTTCGACCTGGGAGTCCGACGTGCCGAACCTTGCGCCCAGTTTTGTCTTGTACCCACCTATATCCCCCTGTACAGAAATGTTGAGATTGTGGATGTAGGCATTCATGTCCGCATAGGCCAGAGTGGTAGACAACAACGTAAAACAGACAGCAACCAACAAAGTACGAAAAACCATAAAACCTCCTTGTTCCCTCCCAAAAAAGCGCCCAATCTTCGGCCGAAGATGAGCGCTTCTTGTATTCCTTAGAATAACGGATACTGAAGAAACGTGATTCATCTCTTCGGCAACCCGGCTTAGCGAAACTAGATAGTTTTTGACTGCATGAGTACGACGTTCACCAAGAGCTAGATTGTATTCATCTGACCCTTGAGAATCACAATGGCCCTCGATACGTACCTTCAGTGCAGGAGAAGACTCTATGATTATTGCATTGGCAGCCAAAACTTTTCGAGTCTTGTCGGTCAGGGTATGCTGGTCAAACGAAAAATATACTCGTTCCAGTTCAACGCCAGTGACGGTTGTATTATCCAAAATAACTGCGTCATCTACGTTCTGCGAGGTTTGTTCCTTTTGTACTACCTCATTGAGTACATCTGTATCTAAGCGCTCCACTACAGGTTTTTTGGCGCATCCTGTTATTAAAACGACACAAAACAAGATGACAATGGATGAGCGTAACATGCTGACCTTTTTCATTGTTTCGACTCCTTACAGTTAAAGTTAATGACCTCAGCCATTGATAAATAGTCGCTTTTGTATGAAAAAAACACCCCAGAGGACAGCAAAACACGAAGGACAAGTTTTTTACAGGAGGCGAAAAAAACTTTAGAACTGCCTCTGGGGTGAAGCTTGGTAATCTTTATGAAGATAAAGCCTTTGTAAGTGAGGCTTTGCATAAAAAAAAGCGCCCAATCTTCGGCCGAAGATGAGCGCTTCTTGTATTCCTTAGAATAACGGATACTGAAGAAACGTGATTCATCTCTTCGGCAACCCGGCT
>JAAXQF010000160.1 GCA_012974435.1 Desulfuromonadales bacterium
ATACCTAAAAAAGTCAGGTTTGGAAGGATGCGTTGGCCAGTCAAAATATACTAACAAGTCGCACCAGGGCGGGCTTTAGGCATTTTAGATCACTTTAGACACTTTTAACTTGTACGGCTTCGAGCCCCTTTCAGGGTTAACCAAAGCCTGGCCTCTGGACCTGGATATTTAATTGTTGTAAAATAACAAATAACGAATAACTAAAATTTTTGGAGGTAAGACATGGAAATTTTGGTCTGTATCAAGAGGGCTCCGGACACCTCGGAAAACGAGATCGAGGTCAACAGAGACGGAACGGACATCGAGCGGGATGACCTGGTGTACTCTGTAAACGAATGGGACAATTATGCGGTTGAAGAAGCCATTCAGATTCGAGACAAGATGGGTGGCTCGGTTACCGTTGTTTCCGTCGGGGATGAGGACGATGAAGAGGTCATTCGGAGAGAAATGGCCATGGGTGCTGATCACGGCATACTCCTTTCGGATGAAACGTTTAAAGGGTCCGATGGCAGAGGGATATCAGCCATTTTAAAAGCGGAAGTCGAGAAGAAAAAATATGACCTGATTCTGACCGGCGCCCAGGCCGATGACGGGGCAGGTCAGGTTGGCGGGATGCTGGCGGCGATGCTCGACTGGCCCTATGCGTCTCTGGTGAATTTCATAGACGTTGTTGATGACAAAAAAATAAAAGTCGGCCGTGAAATTGCGGGCGGAAACCAGGAGATGCATGAAATCGATCTCCCCTGTGTTCTTTCCATTCAGACCGGCATCAATGAACCCCGATATGTCGGAATTCGTGGAATCAGGAAGGTGGCATCACTTGAAATTCCGGTTCACACCGCCGCTGATCTCGGGATTGCTCCGGAGTCTGTCGGAGAATCCGGTGCCAGGACAAAACGTCTCGATTATTTTGTCCCGGATTTGGGTGAAGGCGCAGAGATTCTGGAGGGGAGTACCGAAGAGATCACTGACAAACTGCTTGAACTCTTAAAGGCCAAAGGAGGGATCAAATAATGACGCAACAGGTTTTCGCATATATTATACACAAAGCTGGTGTTGCAGACGATACCGCCCTTGAATTGATTGCAGCCGCCCGGAAACTCGATCCTGATGCTTCGGTTGCGGCTGTTATTGCCGGTGACGGTACCGAACTCGATTCGGTGTGCAACGAGCTTGTGTCCTCCTTTAACGAGGTTTGGAAGATCGATAACGAAGCGCTGGCGTATGTAAATGCAGAGGTGCTAAGGAGCCTGCTGGTCCGTATTCTGCCAACAGACGGCATCGTTCTGGTTCCCCATGAACATTTTGGTATGGATCTGGCACCGGGACTTTCCATAAAGCTTGACGCAGCGTACCTTCCGGATGCCGTCGATTTTGATGGTGTTGAAGACGGAAACCTCAAAGCTGTGCGTGAGGAATACACCGGACAGGTCAGCACGCATGTACATTGCGATATTTCCCAGGGTGCGGTGATTACCGTTCGTCCGGGGTCTTTTAAAGCCGATGAAAGTAAAAGCGCAGCAGGCAAGATTGTCGATAAAACCGCCGAAGCCATGGAAGGTGCCCTTCCGGCAGGTGCTCGCCGTTTTCTGGAAATTGTGGAAGCCGAGGTCGGCGACGTCGATATCACCAAATCGGACATCCTGGTATCGGTGGGCCGGGGCATCGAAGATGAGGATAATCTGGAGATAATATTCGATCTGGCGAAAGCCATGGGCGCAGATGTTTCATGCTCCAGACCCATCGTGGATGCAAAATGGCTGGAAAAATCCCGCCAGGTCGGGACCTCAGGCCAGACGGTCAAGCCGAAGGTCTACATGGCCCTGGGTATCAGCGGAGCGTTTCAGCACGTGGGGGGCATCAAGGGCGCTCCGTTTATCATAGCCATAAACAAGAATCCCAAGGCGCCGATTTTCCAGGTGGCCGATGTCGGTATCGTGGACGACATCCTCGATTTTATTCCCGAGCTTACCGACAGGATCAATGAAATGAAAGGATAAAGCCGGCCGATCAATAAAATCCGCCATAGCCGTCTGCCGTTCGTTTCTGAGGCAGACGGCTATTTTATTTCATGGCGTTGTTGTTCTTCGGCGTTTATTTCAACACGAATGTAACGACGATCACGCTATTTTTTCCTTGTTTCGACGCCGGGAATCGAAGTTCTTTCAGTTTTTTGAGCATACAATGTTTGAAAGTTTTATCTTTTGCGTCGTCTTTATCCAGATGAACGTTTAAAATGCGACCGGCACGATCTATCATTACTTTGAACACGACATTCCCTTTTATACGGGGCTGTTTTTCTAGGGCGTTCTTGAAACATCGGTTGAATTCGTGAAGGTGTTTTTTCAGCAGGTTCCGAACAGATCGATCCGATATGCCGTCTGATACCGTAACGTTGCCCAATTCCACATGATTTTTCTCGCGGATGGACGCATCCATTTCCGGCTCGGACACCGAGCGGTCTTCTTTTTTGCGTTCAAGGCTTTCTTCAACGACTTGGTTCTTCATGCCCGATACCAAAGGGGCGGCCGCAAAGGAGGAGACCGATTTCCCGAGAAAAGATCGGTTCTCTCCTACGGCATAATCGGAGACGCCAAGGGGTAAGGGAAGGGGCTGCTTGACGGTGACCGCCTGCCCATCCTGGAGGCGAACCTGGGTATCCACGGCGACAAATGAAGTGTATGCCGTTAACAGGTTATACGTGAGTCCCAGGTTGGTGACTTCTCTGACCCGCTCGTCCTGACGGTTGAGCCGGTTGTAGTCGGCCAAAAGGGCGATCCGGTGCCGTGCCCACAGATAGCGCAGGGCCGAGTTTGTTTTCAAGGGCGTTATCTTGGAGACATCCATTTTTTTTGAAAAGGGATGCTCTCCCGTAAAACCTTCGAGAGAAATGGTCCCTCGGGGTTTGCCGCGCCATTTCCCGAAGACAATGACGGGCCGATCCGCCAGAACATCCGGAACGCTGGGCGGTTCCACCTGATAGGCCTCGAACCGGCCGAAGTCGATTTCAATTTCGGTCAATACCGGTGATTCAATGAGCTTTCGGAATTTGTTGGCCGTTTCAGGTGCTTGTTCAGGATTTGTAATGACAAAGGGCTCTCCCATTCCCACCCTTGCCATTCCTTCGATGAGATGCCGGTTGACGCTGGATCCGATGCCGAAGGTAAAAATATTGGCCTTACCGAGATTATTCCGGATCAGGTCGAATGCCTCGGCTTCCACCGAGACGTAGCCGTCGGTGGCAATGACAATACTTCGGGAGCATCCTTTGGTTTTCGGCAGGGAAAGGGCTCTTTTCAGTGCCGGCAAAAGTC
>JAAXQF010000020.1 GCA_012974435.1 Desulfuromonadales bacterium
CGGGGTAGCAGTTCCGGCGTCCACTCGGCTGCATTTTTCGCGTAAACCAGCAGATAGTCATGGTCTTCGGAAAACTGACGAGCGGTATTCTTGGGAGAATATACTTTTTGCCAAATGCAGGTTGCCACAAAGTTCTCAGCCCCGAATATGTCATCCAGAATCATCCGCGCATGGTGTATCTCGTTGTCATCAAGGGTCATCCAGAAACTCCCCCGTTCGGACAACAACTCATAAAGCAACTTCAAACGCGGATACATCAGACAGGCCCACTTGTCGTGGCGCAGCATGTCTTCTTTGTTGATCGGATTGCTGGAAATCCAGTCCCGCATGATGGGGCTGTTGACGTTGTCGTTGTAGCACCAGTTTTCGTTGCCGGTGTTGTATGGAGGGTCGATGAAGATGCAGTCCACCTTTCCCGCGTAATGGGGGAGCAGGGCCTTGAGGGCGTGCAGGTTGTCGCCTTGAATGATGAGGTTGCCCGAGTCTTCGCCAATCGACTTGTCGGGGTGGGTGACAAGCGGCCGGTAAGGGACCGTCAGATGGTGGTTGTAGACGAACTCTTTCCCCTTGAAGTGCAATTCGGGCATAGCAATATATTCTCCTGATAAAAGGCCTGGTCATGTGACCTGTGGGCCATGGTGCCCGGTGTTTGTTCCCGTCGAACTTTCGAAGGACAACTGGCTATTTTATTTTCGGGGTCGGCGTCACCCAAGTCGCCAGAAAGAGTCCCGCTGCCAATCGGAAGGGAACCCCATCGGCCCGAGAGGGATACGGTAATGTTTTTCCAGCAGACCAGCCAGGCGATGTTGCCACTGGGAGCCGTCAGCAATGATACCCATGAACACAAAGAGCATGACGGCTTGGGCGTAAAAGGTCTCGTTGCGCTGCAGTTGCTTTCTGTGGGCCTTCATGATGGTTGGCTTGATGCTGAACGGCCGGTTCCACAGTCGGGCATGATGAGCACATAGATTCCGCAGATAGGTCAGGGTGTGAAGCCACGATTCCATAACCAGATGGTTGATGCCGAACGGTCGACAAATTTCTTTTTGCAGGGCACGGTCTTGGAGGTTTGCGTAAAGGGTCGAGAGGGTGCCGAGAGACATCACCTCTGCCACCATCCAGCTTGGCGGCAGATCAGGGTGACAGTAGGTTTGATAATAATGATGAATAAAGGCTTCACGACGCGGGTGGTTGCGGGGTGCCGACACGTTGGCATGGAACGTTTCGCGCTTGATCTTGTCGAGAAACCCGCCGTGGTTGAACCGGGGGTGAAAATGGGCGGCATCCATAAACCAGTGGGGGCCGTATTTTTTGCTCATGCTGTTAGAGAGGCAAGCCCGAAAAGCCACCTCAATCCGTTCGATGGCATCCATTACCAGCAGGCGCAACTCTCGATCAAAGATGTAAACATCAAGAACATCCCGAAAGGTAACTCCAGCGTTAAAGGTGTGCTCTACGGCGGGAGGGCTGCTTTTCTGAAAAACTGGAAAGTACCCGGAAAGTCGAAAGTAGCCGATGAACTTGAGATAGTGCCGGGCCTTATCGGGATCGGGAACCGACAATCCTCGGGAAATCAGCAAGTCGACCTGCTGGTCTATGCTGAGCGCCGGTTTGCAGTAGGTTTGTCGTTTTTCAGGCATAAAAATACCCGCCGGGGTGCGCATCATTGAGAGGCGTGGCGGGTGTGTTGTCTAGAATATCGCCCACGGTTCCCCCTTTTGTCAACAATTTTTCCTGCATGACCAGCATGCAGAAGCCATGGGAATAAATAGAGATTACCGATCATATACACTCAGAATTGAAACTGCCAGCACTATTTCTTTCACTGTAGCGCGTGACTGTCATGACGATGCTGAAACATAAACCGGCTCGCCTGAAGCTAGGCTATCTCGAAATATCAAATTGCTCGGTGCCGGAGACGCTGATACAATTAGTTCAGGGACAGTGCCGCTCCCAGGATGAGACGACGAACGTATAGGCTTATCCTGCGTAGGCTTGGCCGAATCGTTACCTTCACCAAGTTCACTGGCACTGTCTATTTACTTCTCGCCATCGGGTATCGCCAATGTAAAAACTCCGCTCCCACGGTGGGACACAGAACGTGTCGGCCCATCGTGCGTAGGCTTATCTGGATCGAGAGCTCCACCAAGTTCTCCGGAGTTTTCTATCTTAGAGTTAGATCAGGGGGTCGGTTGCGCGGCGAGCTGTGTCATCCGCGCCAGCAATGCTGAAAGTGCCTGTCGTCGTTTCAGCGCCCCCCCCTTTTTCTCCTCAGGTGCTGTGCTCTTGTTTCGCCCGCTATTTTGAAGCGATTCACCACCGCCAATAGATCCATGCAGGGCAGGCAACTCACTCACGCAATCTTCTGCGTCCGCTTTAGCAGTCTCTTGTTATGGAAATATACGGCGCTGCAATCCGGAGCATTTGGAGTAATGTTCAATGCGGCATAGCTTGCTGCACCCCCACTATAAACCCCGCGAGACAACGCTGATCCATAATTCCAGAGGGATTCTGCAACCGCAGTGTTTACGCCTGCCAATGATCTATTCTTACCCAAAAGCAGCAGATGGGCATGTGGGTGTCCCAAGGTATTAACGACAGAGTATCCAGCGACTTGATCTTTACTGTGTTTGGCAAGCTCCCTAACGAACTCCTGCACATGCGAGAGAACCTCACGATTGCTATATGACGCATGCTCAAAGCGAAGGGTCACCGCTATATCGAATTGGTGCCTGCTGAATAATTGCCTGTACCCTTCTTGAACTTTGTTTCTCAATTGATGTAATTCCATAGAGTCACCTGTAACAAGGTCAACGTCGTTGACTTGATTAACGCCAAAATCATTAATTTCTGGGAATTGGCGGCCTACAGCGACAGGTTCCCAGCCTGCTCCGTATGGGCCATAAGCCATATAAAAACACGCAAAATGAATACTTTCGTATTCTTCAGCGTGGAGGTGTCACGAGTCTATCTTCGCAGGCCCGAAGGAGTCGTTGTGCTTTAGCTCGTCATGGAGCTGTTTAATTTCCGCACGCCGTTCCGGCAAGAACACCGCTTCCTGCTGATCGATATCCTGCATCTTCTCGTTGTACAGAGCGTCCAGCTCCTCTTCGGTAACGCCGAACTCTTCCTTGCCATCGGGACTGAGCATCTCTATCGATTTCGCCAACAGCAACTGCAGCCCGGCAGGGACCAAAATCCCCGCATGATCAAAACGTAAGGCGGCAACCGCAGGGGTGATCTCACCAGCAATCAGCCGGTCCAATATCTCGAGGGCTTGCTTATCCGGCTGATGCGCTGCC
>JAAXQF010000023.1 GCA_012974435.1 Desulfuromonadales bacterium
GTTAAAAAAAATTCAGCACTATGTTTCTTGGCAAGAAATCGATATTTCGATTACGAAGGAATTGCTAGACAAAAAAGGCAGAAAAGCCGGTTACAAAAAAATCTCCGACATTACCATCGAACGCAACAAGCGCGTCATCGGCCGCATCACCCAGGAGCAGACCGAAAAGCAGCAACAGGGGCTGTTCGAACAGGGGCAAGAAGCGTATCAGCCCGGCTTCAAGACCTACCGTCTGGTCAAAAGCCACTTTCCTCGCGTGGAGTTTCAGCCCGACCCGGAGCAAACCGCCGAGGAGAACATCGCCCTGCTCAAGCAGTACATCATCGACAAGGAAGCGACCCTCTACTCCCTGTTCAACGAGGCCGACATCTTCGACGAGGTGATACTGAAAAACGGCTTCCAGCTCAACTTCAGCCGCGAGCCACAGACCGATTTCACTGCCAACAGCGTCTATCGCGTGAGTGACGGCCACAAGAGTGCGCTGGTCTGCCTCGATGCCGAACTGCACGACGCCACTGTCGCCGCCCTGAACGGCCGCGACGAAATCTTCATCTGCCTGGAACGTGCGGTCGATACCACCAAAAAGTGGAATCTCAAACATCAGTTGGGTGAAAAGCTGGTGGCGTTTTAGAAAGGGGGGGTGATGAGATGCTTTAAAATCCAAATCGTAGAAGAGTACCCAGAACCTTCCTTTTATGAAAATGCCAGTGACACTGGGCAAACATTTTTAGTTGATCAGGTGTCATGGACGAAGTTTCCCAAAGGGCCGGGTAAAAACCTGGTCCTCGCTGCTGAACTGCAATGCGGCCGTTGTGGAAGTTTTACTGTCCCCGCCGAGGTGTGTTTGAAGGCGGTTGCGAAGTACGAAGATGTCGAAGAATTCGATCCTGATCATGAGTTATTCCGCAATCTTGTTAGCCCGAAATTCGATAATGATGAAGACTTCCTGAAATACTGGCGTGATGGGGGGCCAGATCTGCACCTGATAAAAGGTTCTGATGGCGACTGGGTCTATGATGAAATAACAGGCTATCCTTTAGGGCTGAATTACGAGGATGTTGTCATTTCAATGCACCCTGAACCCTGTCTGTGTTGTGCGGATCTTTTTAGCTCATGACATGATTACCGGCAGTTGGCCTTCGGTTATAAAGCACCTGCCCATGCTGGTGACCGGCCATGGTTACGCTGGCTTGATCCAATAAAATAATGATTTTACAGGAGGTACCATGAAACAGGCACTTCTGAAGCGCTTGAAAAAAACTGACCATCTGCCGATGCTGTTTGTCGGTTCGGGCATGTCAATCCGCTATCTGGGTCTGGAAAACTGGAAAGGGCTGCTGCGCAAGTTTGCCCGACTGGCGGCTGATAATGAATATGCCTATGAGATGTATGAGCAGCAGGCAAAAGGGCTGGATTGCAAGGAAGGTCTGCTGCCGAAGGTGGCGGAACTTATCGAGCGCGACTTTAACGTGCGCTGGTTCAAGGATGAGCAATTCAGGGAAAGCCGAGATCAATCGGCCGATGAGATCAGCCGCTCCGTCTCGCCGTTCAAAATCGAAATTGCTCGCTACATGAGCGACATCAGCCGGGAGCACACGCCGGAATATGAGTCAGAGATCGCATTGTTCAAACAGCTGGAAATGCGCAGCATCGGCGGGGTGCTGACGACCAATTACGACAACTTCATCGAGGATCTGTTCCCCAGCTATACGAAATACATCGGCCAGGAAGAGCTGCTTTTTTCCACCCTGCACGGCATTTCCGAAATCTATAAAATACATGGGTGCTGCTCGATACCGGAATCCATCGTTATCAATGAAGCTGATTATGCCGATTTCACCGAAAAGAATGCGTACCTGGCGGCAAAAATCCTGACCATCTTTCTTGAACATCCCATCGTCTTCATCGGCTATTCCATCTCCGATCCCAATATTGAAGGCATCCTGAAAGCGATCGTCAAATGCCTTTCAGCCGAGAACCTTGATAAGTTCAAAGAGCGTCTCATGTTTGTTGTAAGGGCTAAAGATGGAGAGGCTGAAGAGATTTCCACCTACAGCAAATCATTTGAAGGTGGCAAATCAATCGAGATGACCCGCATTCGCCTGAAAAATTACGAACCGCTTTATCAGGCGCTATTGGAAAACCAGGCCAAATACAACGCACCGATGCTCCGACGGATAAAGCAGGATATTTATGAGTTGGTTTTGACAAATAAACCGACAAGTAGAATGCGTGTTATGAATCTTGAAGACGATAAACTGGAAGACGTGGAAGTGGTTGTCGGTGTCGGTGTCCTGGCAGATTTAGGACAGAAGGGTTATACGGGAATGACTGCGGATGAGCTGTATGCCGATGTGGTTCTCGACAACCGGGATTTCGATATTGAAAGTATCATCGGTCAGGCCCTGCCAACCCTGTTGTCACATAACAGCAATCTCTTGCCGATATATAAGTATCTGTCTCAGTATCCAGACGATTTGCCTGAGAAAGTCCAAGCGGTACAGGATAAGAAATCATTTGATGACCTGCTTTCCAATACAATCAAGAAAAACCGGAGGAATCATCCCTGCAGGCAAGACTCGATAGCTGCCTTACGCAGCAAATTCCCGGGCGCAAAATGCCTGCAAGTGCTACCTCATCTACAAGAAAAAAACATCGATGTCGACGAGTTGCACGATTTCTTGGTTCACATCCTGACCGACAACCCTTCTGCACTTTCAACGGGTGAGCAATCGTTTAAAACAGATTTGAAGCGGGTCATCAGGATTTATGACTGGCTGAAATATCACACATAAAACAAAAGAGCCCTCGCTGTAGCGAGCAGTAACTGCTCACCTTACAAGGACCCTTTTAATTGCAACCGGTACTCATGTCGGTTTGCAAACAGTAACTGTTTACACCGCCACGGCACCAATTTGATAAACGACGATCACATGAATTGAATCAGAATGCAAGTCGTAAATAAAGACGGGGACGTGACAACAATCAAAGCGACATCGGAGGCCGGGCAGGTTCGACCTTATGACGAAACTGCTAGTCGGAAGTTCAGGGGCTGTGTTTTCTGGGCGTGAATTTTCATTTGACGGTTATTTGATGGATGGGCTGTTTTCGCTTGATCTTCCTTCTGAAAACCATTGCGAGGATGTCCTCGTGATGGTCTAGATTAGTTCGGGTGTAATGCGATAAATCCCGATTATCCCCCATTCGTAAGACCCTCTCCCCCCCCTGCCGCGCAATCCGCTAAACCTGCTATAAATAACAGAGAACAGTTTTTGTCCGTTACCTGCACTTTTTCGCTTTT
>JAAXQF010000350.1 GCA_012974435.1 Desulfuromonadales bacterium
CCACGATCCGGGCGAGCGTTTTCCGGATGAAGTCCGCTATGGCCTGTGGTCCGGGCCGGGTTTCAAGAAGATGATTCAGGACCACAATGCGCTGATCGCAAAGTTCCCGCACCGGGTGCAGAAGGCTTATCAACGGGAATACGGGCCATCCGATCATGGGTTTGATCCGGAGAAGTAGTAATAAGAATGATAGGCAAATGAAAGGAGGACAAGAATGAAAGTTTTTAAGATAATTATTGTGACATTGATCTCGTGTCTGTTTGGACTCACACTCAACGTTGCGGCAGCACAGTTCGATGCGCCTTTTGTGGCATCACAAAAGAAACACGCCGATAAGTGGGAGAAAGAAGATAATGTCATCAACGACAAACTCGCGGCTCTCGAAAAAAGGTTTGGCAAGAAACCCAACATAATCTACATCCTGGCCGACGACGTTGGCTTTGGTGAACTCGGATGGCAGGGGGGAGGCAAGCATCGTGGCACCCCGTCGCCTGAGTTGGACAAGATGGCCTACGAGGGCATGCGCTTCATGTGGTCCTACTCGGAGCCGTCCTGCACCCCCAGCCGCATTGCCATCAACACGGGACGGCTCCCGGTGCGCACCGGCCTGACTTCGGTCCTGTGGCCTGGAGCGGAGGAAGGTCTTTCTGGTGAAGAAGTGACGATTGCCGAAGTGCTCTCGGAGGCGGGTTACCACACGGCGATGTGGGGCAAATGGCACCTGGGCGAGGCGAAAGAGCAACTACCCGAAAACCAGGGTTACGACTATGCCTATTACGGCGTCTGGAACGGCATGATCGATCAGTGGGCTGCCAGTGCTGCATTCTACGAGAACAATATGCCGCAGCTCATTGCGGGAAACTCACCCGACTTCCCGGGTCGGGATGCCTACCTCGAAGCAACTGGGATCGACACCCGGCAAGAGGGATATGTTGGCAAAAAGGGCAAAGGTCGCAAGCCCATCGAGGGCATAGCCGGTGTGACCAGCCCGGAGCGACAAGAAGCTTTCGAGAACGAATCGATCAAGCAGATTACCGCCTATGTCAAAGACAAGGCGAAGAGCGACAAGCCGTTCTTCGTCTACTGGGCGACCTTCAACCAGCAGATCTCTGGCTCAAAGGAGTTCCAGGACGCACCCTATGTCGATCGCTACAACTCAATGGCCTCGTTCAATGCCATGCACAACGACCACGTCAGACAGTTGCTCGACACGCTGAGAGACGAGGGGATTGCGGAGAACACACTCGTGGTGTGGTGGAGCGACAACGGTCCGATGGAAGAGTTCTATCCGACCGGCGGCTCGGGCTGGCTCAAAGGCGGGAAAGGATCCGTGACCGAGGGTGGCGTGCGCGTGCCGGCGATGGCGTGGTGGCCCGGAACGATCGAGCCCAACCAGGATCCCCTGGACTTTGTGCACCTGACCGACCTCTACACGACCGCCGCCCGGCTTGGTGGTGCCCTGGACAACATCCCCTCCGACCGCGTGGTTGACGGTGTGGATCAGACGGCGCTGCTTCTGCTTGGCGAGGGGCACTCACGCCGCGATTACATGTTCCACTACGATGGCGCTCATATCGGGGCGTACCGTTGGAATGATATCAAGGCCCTGGCTGAAGGCCCGGGTCACGGCGGTTTGCCGGGACTTTCCGTGACCAACGTGAAGCGCGACCCAACGGAGAAACACGGCGTCCTGTATCCCTATCTGTGGACGACCGTGCCGTTCCAGAACCTGTTGAAGGGCCACCTGCGTTTGATCGAGAAGTTCCCTCACCGGGTGTCCGAAACCATGCCTGAGGGCGCGGAAGTGTCCGCGCACGACTGACGCCATATATTACTTGCATTAACTCGGACAACCAAAACGGGCATGCCTAATAGGGTGCGATGTCTTTAGCTGCCGGTATGCTCGGTATTGATCTGTAGTTGTCAGTCGCAGACTATTGGCAATAGTCCTCGGTTCAGATATCCTAAACGTATCTGTATTTTTGTGATTTTTCATGTATCTCAATATATCAAAAGTTTGAAGACTGAAAGGCGGAGCAATTGTTATAAGTTATGAGCGGGAGGTTAAATTTCAAAACCTAAACGACACGGAGGTGACGCAATGCGACGAAACATGACTAAACGGGGTTTAAAGGTAACCATGGCGATATTTCTTTCAACGGCATTTCTTTTAATCGCGCCATTCAGCGTATTGGCTATTGATAAATACGTGCCATCCGGCAGTAATTCGTTCATGTATCCCGGTGAACCGGTCCCCAAGGATGAGATGCGAGTCACCATTTTCGGGTCCGGTTATGGCTATGTTCGAGGAAATCAGGCTGATCAGAGCATCTACGTTGAGCTCGGCAATGGCGACACATTCGTGTTCGATTTGGGCGAGGGATCTGAGGCCAATTATATGGCGATGCAGGTCCCTTACTCGAAGATGACCAACCTTTTCGTCACCCATCTTCACATGGATCATCTTGGCGCCCTGCCGCACTTGTATACTTTCGGCCCCAGCGCCGACCGTTGGACGCCCATGAACATCTACGGACCTTCAGGCGACACGCCGGAATTGGGCACCAAATACATGGTCGAGGGCCTCAAGCGGTTCTGTAATTGGCATGTGACAAGCTTTAACGGAATAGCTGTTCCGTTATCCGATGGCTACAAGATCAACGTGCACGAGTTCGACTACAAGCTTAACCCGGGCATCGCCTACGAGAAGAATGGCGTTGTAATAAAGCACTTTCCGGTGGCCCACAGCATTGATGGCGGGGTTGGCTACAGACTTGAGTGGAACGGCCTTAGCGTAGTCGTAGCAAGCGACACACGACCTACAAGGTTCTATTACGAAAACTCAAAAAACGCCGATATCATCATGCATGAGGTTGGTCCTGATCCGAAGGTTTTCGCGAAAACGATGGGCGTAACGGAAGAGCGCGCAAATTCAATGATTGCGAGTTCGCACACATTGCCGGTTGCCCTTGGTAAGCTTTTCTCACTGACGAAACCCAGACTGGCGGTTGCTACCCACCTCCTGATCAATGTCAACACAGTCCTGCCAACGGTTGACGGTATTCGCAAATATTATGACGGACCGCTTGCTATAGCACGTGATTTCATGGTGTTCAATGTCAGCAAGGAGAAGATCACTCAAAGAATCGGCATTGGGTCTGGAAGCCCGTGGGTACATACAGAAGCTAAACGCAAAGGCAAGCCGAAATACAGGAAAGATAAGCTAAACAGCGACTACATTCTGAAAAGCGTTATCCCGGCCTGCAAGGACGCCAAGGGTGATGAAGGGTGTTACTA
>JAAXQF010000354.1 GCA_012974435.1 Desulfuromonadales bacterium
TGAGAGTAATAGCCGTAGCTATTGGTCGAAAAGGAGCTGAAATATGGGCCAAAGAGACGAATTTGCAGCCAGTTCATTGTAAGTCCGACAGGCTGCTAGGGACAAATTATCAATGTATGAATCTTTTTTCGCTTTAAAAGAAAAACCTTTTGCATTGACTCCGAACCAGCGCTTCCTCTTCCGGAGTAAAACACACAACGAAGTTTATGCTCACCTGATTTACGGCATAGAAAGTCGTGCTGGTTTTGTTGAAGTGACCGGTGAAGTTGGTACAGGTAAGAGCACTATTCTGCGAACCCTGCTTTCCCATCTAGATGAAGATAAGTATCGAGTCTCTTTCATTTTTAACCCGAAGTTGACCGCCTTTGACCTCCTTCGCAACATAAACCGGGAATTCGGTGTCGCTGACGATGGGCTCAGTAGCGCCGATTTGATTCAGACCCTCAATGACTTTCTGCTCGCAGAGAATCAGGAGGGAAGAACTTCGATCCTGGTCATTGATGAGGCCCAGAACCTTTCAGGAGAAGTTCTCGAGCAGATTCGTTTGCTTTCCAACCTCGAAACCGAGGAAGACAAGCTGATTCAGGTCATCCTGGTCGGCCAACCGGAATTGCGCCACCACCTAAGTGATCACAGCTTGCGTCAGCTTAACCAGCGCATTGCTGTGCGCTATCAATTGCGACCGCTGAACCGCGAAGAGACGACCTCATATATTCTGCACCGCTTGAATATCGCCGGTTGTCCAGATGGCAACGTGTTTACTCAATCGGCTCTAAAAAAAGTTTTTCAATGCTCCGGAGGTGTGCTTCGAAGAATCAACCTGATCTGTGATCGTGCACTCTTAACGGCTTATTCTGAGGAACGGGGGACTGTCTCTCCACGTGATGTCAAGCAAGCTGTTGCAGAGTTGGCCGGGATGGGTGAGAGGAGTCAAAAAGCCTCTCAGGCGCCCTGGAATACTATAGCTGTATTGGCGGTATTACTGTTATTTATGTTTGTTGGGTTTTATTGGTTTGAGCTTTTTGGCAAGAGCTCTGTTGATGCGACGGTCACTCAAACAGAAAATCAACCGGCCAGCACCTCAAATCAACCAACTCCTCCATCGACTACAGCAGTGGAGCCAGTTCCAAATATAAATGAACCGGTTGCTGCACCCATTTCGGAACCAGCAGAAGAGTCTAAGTTTGCATCGGTTGTCGTTCCTGTACCAGTGAAGGAGATGAAGGCACCGGCCAGTACAATTATGCATGTTGATGTTGGGGCGCAAGTCGTAACCTTGCAAGCCGATGGCCTTGTCGGTAATTACAAGTTTTTCAGCCTTGGCGGTCCAGATCGTTTGGTTGTAGATGTCTACGGTGTCAAGCCTGGCTTCGAGGCACGTTCTATCCCCCTGCCAGATGATTTCAGCAGGATGCGAGTCGGTGTTTATAAGGAGAAACTGAGGTTCGTTTTCGATACCTCAGGCAAGCTCCCAAAGTATGACGTTACCAGAAAGGGTGAAAGTGTTGTGATCAGTTGGGGATCTGGTACCTCAACCATTTCGGAACCAGCAGAAGAGACTAAGCCTGCATCGGTTGTCGTTCCTGCACCAGTGAAGGAGGTGACGGCACTGGCCTTTTCGGAAGAGTACCTTAGTGGCAAAACCCTATATGCCGTCTGGTTCGATGAAGGCAATTCAATCACCAATCATGCGGTCGTTGCAAAAGAGGTCTTTAACGTCGATGGAACAGTCGACATAACCTACTTATCGAATCTTTCTGATACGACTGCCGCATATGGGGTCACTAGTGCGGGTTTGTTATTCTATGGAAATAACCTCACGGAGGGAAATACGATTACCTGCAGTACCGTGAACTATATCAAGAGTGACTACACTATAAATGGCGTCTTTGATAGTGTTGATATTTACTTCTTTGAAGAGGATAGAGCAGTAAATTTCGCAAACACCCTTTCTAATTCAATTCCGCAGGGCTGTTTGTAATCTTAATCTGACCTCTTTATCAGAAAAGGCTGGCTGATGACAAAATTAGTCGGTCTTTTTTCATCAACAGTCATCTTTTCTAAGGTGGATGAGAATGATCCGGGTGTAAGACTTGTGTAGGCTGCTAATCTTGGGCTTCGTAGCGATATGTCGACGTCAGTTCCCTTGTTTATAGACAGGTTAATGGTAGCGCCTGGAAAGGTTACCTTCTTAGAAAGCACGATTTCTGAGACGAAAAATGGCTTCTTATTGAGAGACCTTTAGGAAGACAAAACAATGACCACCAGGGTTCGATCCTAGCAACCTGTCGGACTAACCATGAACTGGCTGCAAATCCGCCTGTTTGGTCCATATTTCAGCTCCTTTTCGATCAATAGCTACGGCTATTACTCTCAAAAGAGCCAAAATCTGTTCTCAAACGGTCAAATTTTCGCTTCAGCCCAGATAGTCCGACAGGCTGCTAGATGGCCGTTTTTACATTGCAGGATTTATAATGCTCCAATCAAACAGCTTGAAAAATATTATGAGGTGATTAAATATAAGCATTATTGAGTGAGGTGTATCGATAAAAGAATGTGATCGTTGCTTTGCCAACCACTCTTGTGCCCATCTTTTGCACCCAGATACCAAGGCCTCGGTCGTCGATGATCTCCTGCCGTTTGTCGGTGGGCTTTATACTTTGCAAAAATTTGTCGCTGAAAGACGTTTTTTCTCTTGCCAAAGCAATGCTCCTTTAGTATCTTCTCAAATCTCAACGATAACGCATTTTTTAGTGACCAATTTGTTTGCCAGTATACTACAATCAATGGCAAATAAATGAAATTTACCGTTGATTACGTTTGAACACTTTCGATTGCTAGGCAAAAGAGAAAAGTTAGTGTTTAAAGTATGTTAAGTAGTACACCGGTGGCACATTTGACCACATTGCACTAAGATTGAAACACAGTGGGGTGTCGCCAAGCGGTAAGGCAACGGGTTCTGATCCCGTCATTCGGGGGTTCAAATCCTCCCACCCCAGCCAAAGATTCAACAGGGGAACATTTTCCCCGTGAGAGCATAGTTTTTATGCGCTCTTCGTCTAGCCTGGTCTAGGACACCGCCCTTTCACGGCGGCGACAGGGGTTCGAATCCCCTAGGGCGTACCATTCAGGGACCCCGTAGCTCTTTTGAGTTGCGGGGTTTTTGTTTTCGGCTCTATTACCCAAAAAAATGTTTAACGCAGAGTCGCAAAGAGCGCAGAGGAAAAACTCTTAAAACTTTTAAAAATGGCTCAATGCTGACTATTGCTCTCTGCGTCTCCGCGTCTTTGCGTTAA
>JAAXQF010000014.1 GCA_012974435.1 Desulfuromonadales bacterium
ATAAAGGACTGGCCTCAACTATCGAAACTACCTGGTCGGCAAGAGAACGAAGGGTGGCAGGATCGGCAGTCGCGGGACCGCTGATTCGCAGTTCAAACTTCCAGGTGTTGCTGGGGCCGACCCCGTATCTGCGCATCGGTATCAGGGCTTGAGGGTATTCTTCATCGAACCATGCGCCCAGTTCGTTCAAAAGGTCTGTGATGTCCTTAAAATCATTCACGTTTACGATAAACTGAGCATAGGATTGATAGGGAGATTCAGGATCAACCGGCAGATAGAACCGCGGCGGCCCTGCTCCCATAAAGGTAGCCACACTATCGACCCTTTCGTCTCCAAGAAATTTATCTTCAGCCTTTTTAAGATCCTCGGCCACGGTCTGGATCCGGGTTCCTTCCGGTGCCCAGTAATCAATCATGAATTTTGTCATGGATGAATCCGGGAAAAACATCTGATCGATCTTTCCAAAGCCGATGAGCGCCACGACAAGAAGGGCAACCAATGTTCCAATGGTGAGGAACCGAATTCGAATGGCCCGTTCCACGATGCGTCGAAATACCCGGTAGAATTTTCCGGCATAAGGATCGGTGTCTGTTTCATCCTTTTTGCGCTCCGGCAGCATGTCGATACACTGCAAGGGAGTGATGGTCATGGATATGAGCCAGCTCGTCATCAGCGAGATGCCCACCACCGTAAACAACGTGCGACAGTATTCACCGGCACCCTCGAGGGAGGCAAAAATGGGATAAAATGCCATGACCGCAATAACGGTAGCTCCCAACAGCGGCATTGACGGCTGAGACGCGGCTTCAATGGCCGCTTTTTTTGGGTCCATCCCTTTTGCCATGCGAACGACAATTCCGTCCGCCACCACAATGGAGTTGTCCACCATCATCCCCAGGGCGATGACCAGAGCGCCCAGGGACATGCGCTGCAGGGGAATACCGAAAACCGCCATTAGAATAAAGCTGCCCAGAATAGTCAGAATCAGCGACGACCCGATAATGACACCCATTCGCCACCCCATGGCAACAGTCAACACGATCAATACAATGGCAACGGCTTCGCCGAAATTGATCAAAAAGCCTTTCACGGCCTGGTCCACGATATCCGACTGCCAGTGAAACCGATGGACTTCAATGCCGATTGGAAGCATCGGTAGGATTTCATCAAGGCGCTTGTCGATGCCTTGACCGACTTTGACAACGTTGACCCCGGAGACATTGGTAATGGAAATGCCGATGGCAGGTTTGCTGTTGTAACGCATCAGGGTCGACGGCGGTTCAAGATACCCGCGTTCCACGGTTGCGATATCCCGGATTCGAATCAGTTCGGTCGTGCGTTTATAAGAAACCGGTTTGTCCGTTGCTCCCGCCAGGTTGGAAAGCTCGTCTCCAAGGGAGGCGCGGATGTGTAGATTGCCGATATCCTTTGGAGATTTAAATTCACCTGTAGGCGCGATGCGAAACCGTTTCCTCTGTAAATCCACACCGCCGGCGTCCACCACCATGTTTTGCTGCTCCAGGGTCGATTTGACGCTGGCATCGGCAAGGCCCAGTTCGGCGAGCTGGGACTGGGAAACGTTTACATAGATCGCTTTATTCTGAACACCCCAGAGATCCACTCGGGCAACGTCTTTTACCAGGCTGAGCTCTCTCTTGACCTCTTTGGCGTATTCTTCCAGCTCGGCATACGAAAACCCGTCGCCCACCACGGCCAACTGAAATCCAAACACATCCCCGAAATCATCAGTGACATCCGGTCTGCCCGCCCCCGGAGGAAGCATGTGTTCAATGTTTCGAATCTTGCGGCGCAGTTCATCCCAGACCTGAGGCAATTGATCGGACCAGTATTGCGCTTTTAATTCGACCGAGATCAGTGACATACCTTCGCGGGAGAAGGACTCGAGATATTTAACCTGGGGCATTTCCTGGATGGCGAGTTCAATTCGATCGGTGACTTCAAGCTCCACCTCTTCCGGGCTTGCACCAGGGTAGGTGGTGGTAATCACCCCTGTTTTCACCGTGAATTCCGGATCCTCTAATTGACCGAGGCTGAAGAAGGCACCGATACCACCTACCACTAACAGGAAAATGACAAAATAGGTAACCGTCCGCTTTTCGATGGCAATCGCAGCAAGGCTCATTTTGCCACCTCCTCTGTTGAAGCAGACAGAATGCGTACCTCTTGGCCTTCTTTCAGATAATGAACACCCGCTGTAGCAATCCACTCTCCCGGCTGTATTCCCTCTCGGACCGTAATACCCGAATCCAGAAGATCACCGGTCTTGACTTCTCGTTTGTTTACTTTTTTGGACTTTTCATCAATGATCCACACGTAGGTCTTGTTTTCATCCGGTGAAAAAACGGCGGTTTCCGGTATAACGACCTGTGACTGGCCCTGCATTCCCGGTGGAGAGACAGTGCTCGCTGCATTTCCGGCCATGCCCGGCAGGATCTTGATGTCTTCGGGTTGATCCATAATCAGCGTAACCGGATAGGTGCGGGTGGTCTTGGATGCTTCTTTACCGATTTCCTTGATTTGAGCTTCTATTTTACGATTCGGGAACGGATCAAAACGAACTCTAAATACTTTTCCGGCCTCTTTAAGATAATCCGCATGCGATATCAACACTTCCGGAATATTCACGATCATTTCGATCTGGGAATGATCGATCAGCCGGACAATCGGCTGTTTGGCTTTGACATCCTCGTAATTTTCGACATATGTAGCGGTGACAATGCCGTCAAACGGCGCTTTCAAATAGGAATAGCCCAACCGGTCTCGGGCTGAATCCACGGAAGCTTGAAGGCTGCGAATTTCCGCCCGGGTGCTTGCCGCCGTTTGCCGATTGCTGTCAACCAGTGTTTGACTGACAGCTCCGGGGTCCTGTTTCTGTATCCTAAGCACACGTTTATAATCAGCCTCGGCCCGTTTGAGCGATGCTTTGGCTCGCTCCAGCTGGCCCTGAGCACTCCGCAGATCGACCTGGTAGTCTCGTGGATCGATCTTGGCAAGCTCCTGACCCTTTCGGACGGTATCACCGACATTGACAGGCAGCGCAACCAATGGCCCTGCCACCCGGAAGGATAAATCGACTTCCTGAGTCGCCTTGGCCTGTCCCGGAAACCAGCGGTTTGTGAATTCGGCAGGGTCGCTGATCTGCATCGCCCGCACCGGCCGAATCATTTCTTTTTGCGGAATTTCATCCTTACATCCCAGCAAAGCAAATAATGCAGAGAACAGGGAAATGCATTTAATTAACACTTTCATGGCAGCCTCGACTT
>JAAXQF010000138.1 GCA_012974435.1 Desulfuromonadales bacterium
GTCTGGAAATCAGGATAGGCTTCCATACCGATTTCTGCGAGGTCGAGGCCGCGGTACTCATCTTCTTCGCTGCAGCGAACGCCGATGGTGTATTTGATCGCCAGCCAGACAACCGAAGATGCAACAAGAACAAATGCAGCCGTAGCGGCAACACCGGTGAACTGGGACAGGAAGCTTGCTTCGCTGTCTGTGAAAGGAACAGCCATGGTACCCCAGATACCGCAGACCAGGTGAACCGAGAGCGCGCCGACGACATCGTCAATCTTAAGCCTATCAAAGAAAGGAACTGCAAGGACAACCAACACACCACCAACAGCACCAATCAGGATGGCTGCACCAAGTGATGGGGTCGCAGGACCGGCAGTAATGGAAACCAGGCCAGCCAGAGCGCCGTTAAGACCCATTGTGACGTCAACTTTTTTGTAAAGGATTTGCACCATGGCCATAGCTGCGATCATGCCGCCGCATGCAGCAAGGTTTGTGTTAACCATAACGTTACCCATTTCGATAGCAGAAGCAGCGTCACCGAGAGCAAGCACCGAACCACCGTTGAAACCGTACCAACCCATCCAGAGGATGAAGGTACCGAGAGTCGCCATAGGAATGTTGGAACCAGGCATCGGGTTAACGCGACCGTCTTTGCCATACTTGCCTTTACGAGCACCGAGGATAATGGCACCAGTCAGAGCTGCCCAGCCACCAACGGAGTGAACGATCGTAGAACCAGCGTAGTCAGAAAAACCCATCTCTGAGAGCCAACCGCCACCCCAACCCCAGGAGCCCTGGATCGGGTAGATGAGTCCACAGAGAACTGCGCAGAAGAGCAGGAAAGACCAGAGCTTGATACGCTCTGCCACACAACCGGAAACGATCGAGCAGGCTGCGCCACAGAAAACCATCTGGAAGAACCAGTCAGAGGACGCAGAGTAACCGGCAGAGTAGTCGCCGGCCAGGGCAGCAGCATCATCAGCAGCCCAGAGGCCGAAAGAACCGATGTAGCCACCGTCAACTCCGGCGTACATCAGATTGTAACCACAGAGGTAGAAGAGGATGCCGGCGATACCGAAGAGTGAAATATTCTTCAAACAGATAGTTGCGACGTTCTTGGAACGGACCAGGCCCGCCTCGAGCATGCCGAATCCGGCAGCCATCCACATGACCAGGATTCCCATGATCAGGAAAGAAAAGGTGTTCAGGATAAAGGTCATCTCCGAGACTTGAGCATCTTCGGCCAGGGCGAGTGCCGGCAGCATGAGCATCATACCGGTGATCAGGGCAATAAGTGACTTCTTCATGATAATTTCTCCTTATATCTTTTTTTGATTAAAGCGATTCGGGGCCATTCTCACCGGTACGGATCCGGATCGACTGCTCGACGTCATAAACAAAAATCTTGCCGTCGCCAATACGACCGGTACAAGCTTCCTTCTGTACCGCCTCCACGATGGAAGCAACCTGATCGTCAGCAACAACCAGGTCAATCTTGATTTTGGGCAGGAAGTCCACCTGGTATTCTGCGCCGCGATACAGTTCGGTGTGACCCTTCTGACGACCGAAGCCACGAACCTCACTCACTGTCATGCCACTGATGCCCAAATCGGTAATCGCATTTTTGACATCATCCAATTTGAACGGCTTGACGATACACTCCACTTTTTTCATCATGTTTCTATCTCCTTTCCAGAGTAAAAAAAAAGCGCCTTAAGCTTCCGCGTGCGGAAGTTTAAGGCGCCATTGCCTAGCAACTAATATCGAGACATCGTTGTCTCGTTGTTTGTGCTGATTATTTTACCGGATCACTTATTGCGCTTTACCGTGTTCCGTGTCTGCTATCTTCTATAGCATCTGCCGTGCCAAAAATATTTTATCTTTTATTTCAGCTACTTAACAACAAAGGCCAAGTAGATTGCCAATATCATGCTCAATAATTAAACAGGTTTGCACAGATTAAAAGCTTATTCCACAGGCAAACTGATACGAAACAGGGTGCCCTCTCCCAGCTGGCTCTCCAGGGTAATCGTGCCACCATGCTCAAGGATGATATTCTGACAGATGTAAAGCCCCAGCCCGGTCCCTTCTCCCTCAGGTTTCGTCGTAAAGAAAGGCGCAAAGACCTCCTCCTGAAGTTCAGGTGCGATACCGGGGCCAGTGTCTCTAACCTGCAGTTCAAGCATCCCTGTCTCATTGATGCCGGTAGTCACAGTGATTTTACCCTGGCCCTGCATCGCATGAGTCGCATTCATCACCAGGTTAATAATCACCTGCTTGATCTTGTTCGGGTCCACTGTCAACACGGGGATTTCACCGAATTCCGTATTGAACTCAATCGACTTACGGTGCAACTCAAAACGAAGCAGTTTCAAGACTTCAACGATCAGGTCATTCAGATTGGCGATACGATTCTTCGTATCGCGGCTACTGGAGAAAGAAAGCAAGCCACCGGTCAGATTCTTCAGCCGCTCAACTTCCATTTCGATCTTTTCCAGCATTTCTTCCTGAAAACTCGAGAGTGGTTTTTCGCGCTTCAGAAGTTCGGTGGCATAGGCCACCATGGCGAGAGGATTATTGATCTCATGGGCGATCCCGGCCGTAAGACGGCCCACCTCGGCAAGCTTCTCGCTCTGGATCGTCTGGTCCAGCAAGCGCTTAAACTCTGTAATATCTTCGACAATGACGACAACACCGACGATCTCTTCCCCATCGAAGAGAGGCGTCAGGCGTCGCTTCTGGAAACGGTTGGTACCATCCAGCTGACGATGAAAAAGACGCAGCTTTGCCTTGCTTCCGCTTTGTAGAACCTGGTTAAGCCTGTCTACTACACCTTCTTTTATCAGATTTGGGAAAAGCTCTACGAGTTTTGAACCGATCGCTGTTTCTGCGCCGACACCGCTCATTTCGACCATGCGCTGATTCCACGAGGTAATCACCAGCTCGGCATCAACAGTGTAGACTCCAAGGTTGACGCTCTTCAGAATCCGGTCGTTGAATTCGTGTAGCTGGCGATAACCGTCGGTCATCTTCCTGAGACGATCATAGAGCTTGGCATTCTCTATAGCGATGGCCGCCTGTCGACCCAGAATCATCAATGGTTCGATATCGCTGTGGGAAAATGCACCCGGGTGCGGGCTCTCCACGTTGAGCACTCCAACCAGTTTCTTTTTGCTGATCAGAGGGACAGCCAGTTCACATTGGGCACCGGGAATACCAGGAACGTAATCGGGGAGTTTATTGACATCTTCAACCAGGATAGGCTTTTGGACTTCTGCGGTACGACCCATAACACCCTGACCAATCATGATCGGGGCCATCGCTTCTTCGGTATAACCAAAAGCCGCAGCAGCAACAAGGTGCAGGCCATCATCATCAAGCAGGCGTATAATCGCATTCTCGAAGCGAAACACATCGCGGGCGACCCGCAACAGTGAATCGAGCAACTCTTCTATATCGGTCGTTGAAGCGAGTTCCTGGCCTATTTCAACCAGCGCATTCAGTAACCGCCCTGATTTTTGCTCAGAGACATTTGGCAAGCTTGCAGTCATCATCGTACAAATCATTAACGCATAAGCTATGCCATCTATCCCACCGCAAAAAACACAATGAAATCAAGGCCTTTAAAGAGGGGAGTTCGAGCTGACCGGAAAACCTGACTTTTAAGAAGCATTTCATGCCAGCTTTTTAAGCATAATCTTTTTGTTCTGGCCGGGTTTATCCTTGAGTTACACAAGCATTTTTCCTATACTGAGATCGTATTGGGATATTCATTCTGCTCTCTGCCCTGTATGTGTGGTTGCTATACCCACGCGGAATATTTTACAATCGGGAAGGTTCGTGTGAAAGTGGTGTGCAAGCCTGCCTCGAAGCAGGAAGCCTGAAGCGTTCACCGTTCCTCCCACCTAGTTGACCGTCGTCGTGAGGTCACGAACCCACGGCAGGCGTGGAGGGCAAAAGAAAAGACGTCGGGTATCCGGCGTCTTTTTCTTTCATACGGGGGTGCACTGATTCCCCTTCGCCACACATCTGCCCCATGCTATCTTTGCCCGGATCTTTCGGAAGGTTTTTATGACGACTCTTGAGAATGCCGACATACATCGCGTGACCATTGATAACCGGGAATTTGTCCTGGTTGGCACGGCACACATCTCCCAGGAGTCCGTTGATACGGTCAACGTGGTTATTCGGGAAGAGAACCCGGACACGGTTTGCGTTGAGTTAGATGAGCAGCGCCACCGGGCCTTGAGCAACCCACGCCATTGGGAATCACTCAACCTGATCCAGGTTATCAAGCAGGGCCAAGCACCCTTTTTGCTCGCAAACCTCGCCCTGGCCTCGTTTCAGAAACGCATGGGTTTGCATACAGGCGTCAAACCTGGTGCAGAGCTGGCCGCAGCGGCAGCAACAACGCAAGAGTTAGGGAAAGACCTGCAGTTGGTCGACCGGGAGATTCGTACTACCCTGTTACGCGCCTGGCGCAAAGCAGGTTTCTGGAAGAAGATGACCCTCCTTTCAACCCTGCTCGCCAGCATGTTTGACTCACAAACACTCAACGAAGAAGAACTCGCCAAACTGCGTCAGACAGACACCCTTACAGCCATGCTCGATGAAATGGCCGACGTGTTGCCGACCGTGAAAACGATCCTGGTTGATGAACGCGACACCTTCATGGCTCACAAGATCTTCAAGTCACCGGGAGAAAAGATCGTTGCTATCGTCGGTGCGGCTCACATGCCGGGGATTCTCAAGAAGCTGGGGCAGGATTTTTCCACTGAAGAGATCAATGAACTTTCTGTTATTCCGGCAAAGACGTCATTCTCAAAAGTCCTTCCCTGGTTGATCCCGGCGATCGTAATCGCACTGTTTATCGTAGGGTTCATGACCGGAAACTCTGAGCAACTTGCTGACGCAGCCATTGCATGGGTTCTCGCCAACGGTGTGCTCTCTGCACTGGGAGCCTTGATTGCCTTAGGTCACCCGCTGACCATACTGGCAGCCTTTATTGCCGCCCCCATCACCTCGCTCAACCCAACCATCGGCGCCGGCTTTGTCACCGGCCTGGTACAGGCCTTTATCGCCCCTCCGCAAGTCAAAGACATGGAACATGTCGCCGAAGACATAACGGCGATCAGTGGTTGGTGGAAGAACCGCCTGACCAGAGTACTGTTGGTCTTTTTATTCTCTTCTCTCGGCTCCGCGATCGGCACCATGGTCGCCTTCGGCTGGCTTAAAGACCTCTTTTAAAATCGCGCGCACAATCCAAGCAAACATATAACCAAACTATTTTTAACGCAAAGACGCTAGGACGCAGAGAAAGAGTACATAAACTAAGTAGAGAGTCGGTCTCAATAACAGACTAACTCTCTAGCGTCTTCGTGCCTTCGCATAAAACACCTACGTCTGGTGCGTTATTTTTTTGATTTATCTGGTTATCTATTTCGCTCCAGTAAAGCATCGGAAAACGTGGAACGGGAAAAGCAAACGACCTCACTCACGCCCGTTCGCTTTGCTCACTTGAGACGCAGAGAGCGCAGAGTAAGAAATAAACGACAAAACTTTCTCATGAGCAGTCTTTCTCTGTGCTCTCCGCGTCTCTGCGTGAGGCCGGCTTTGATTTTGTCTTGTTGCTGTCCGTGTTTGTCTACGTCAAGAAAATGTAAAGAACCAATCAGAGCCTAACTTGAGTAAAGTGGATAACCAAATTGATTTAAAAACTACTTTTTCGCCAGACGTGAACCTATACTCACCTCTAATTGATCCATGACCCGGTAGGCAGGCTCGGTGAGAGCCACATCGAGGTCAATATCACGGGAATAAACATCGTGGCGAAAATGAACCTGACCATTCTGCTCGACCCACGCAGTCCAGTATTGGATATGTACCGGTAAAGACTTGATCGATACCTGTTCCGGAACCGTCGCTCCAAAAAGTTCTTGCAGTCGCTCTGCGCCTAACTTCTTCTCCAGGAGATAATATGCCAGTTGACGAGGTCTTTTGACCCGGATGCAGCCGGAGCTGAATGAGCGCACATTATTACTGAACAGGTAGGTCTGGTTGGTATCGTGCAGGTAGACGTTGAACTTGTTCGGGAACATGAATTTCACACGGCCCAAAGGGTTCCATGGGCCTGGCTCCATGCGCAACAGGCCCGGAAAAGTCGCCGCCCTAACAGTGCCCCAATCGATTCCCTCTGTATCGACAAACTCCCCCTTCTTTTGCCGTGAAAGAATCCGAAAATGCTTTTCTTCGAGATAAGCCGGATTGCGCTTTATCTTTGGCAACTTGTCTTCCCTGAGGATCGTCGGAGGGACGGTCCAGTAAGGGGCGAACTCGAGATATGTCATGCGTGCAGAGAAGACTGGCGTCTTGCGGTACCGGGTTCCGACGATCACCGGCATCTGCATCACTATTTCGTCATTCTCAACGACCTTAAGCGAGAAGTCGGCAACATTCACCCTGAGGTGGCGTTTACCAAAGCTTTTCGGCATCCAACGCCAGCGTTCAAGGTTCAATTCGATCTGACGAATCCGTTCTTCAACGGAAACATTCAGAGCTTCCAGGGTTTTAGGACCGACCACTCCGTCATCTACCAGACCATGCCTGAATTGAAAGAGGCGTACCGCCTCTTCCGTTTCGTGATCGTAATCAGTCGTCGTGGCCACGGAATCGACAAGATCACCGGTTTTCAACAAGAACGTGCGTAATAAAGGCAACCTTTCATCATGACCGCCAGGACGAATCGATGGACCGGAAGGGATCTCGGGCCAGCCACCGAGAGCAGAGAGCTCCTGATACTGGCTGAGAGTCTTAACCAGGAGACGATAACCTTCATGAGGAGGGCTCAATCCGTCAAGAACCTGCCCCATGCGATGGCTACTGGTCGCGTATTCAAGCAGTTTGATCAGGTCAGCCTTACGTCGTCTAGCGCGCCAGTCAGCATGGGCTAAGGCCGGGTCAACCTGACCTTCCACCATATGCGTAGCGTAAGTAAGGAACGCCTGAGAGAGGAAAAGATCCAGAACAGCTCGATTGGTGGGGGCGAGAGGCAGGCTGTGCCGGGCAAAATCGGTTTGAATGCGAAGTAATCCTTCCAGCTCGGCCAGCAGGTAATCGTCTCCACATAAACCGAGAGCGCCAGCATTCCGGAGATATTCAAGTAAAGTCCGGGCTTCAGGTCTTAATCGCCAGCCATCGAACCAGACCGACTGATATTCTCTTTGTTCGTAAAGCTTGGCAATCTGATCGTGGGAAAGTAACCGGGAGACACTGACCAGGGAGGTCGGTGAAGAGTTTCTGCTTTCCAGAAGAACTTGTATCTGTTCTCTGTTCTCATTGTCAAAAAGCGCATCAATGCCAGACACCTGTCCGGCAACAGTCGGCAGCGCCCAGGAAAAAATAAAAATCATCGATAACAGCATTTTTAACATCGGCGGCCCCCCAGACACCTTAACGGCCCCTCAACTATACTCCCAATGCATAGACAATGAGGAATCCTTTGACAAAGGCATCGTCAGAACAATTATGCCTTCCAGTTAATTATACCTGTTTATCAATATGTTGCTCGTAGATCTTTAACAAAAAGTCGAGCCTCCACGATGATGCCAACTTGCACCCAGCCTATGGCGAGGATATGATGACATCCTGATCGATATTTACGCCAAGCAAGAACCTTCTCTCTCAGACATTTTTCAGACGAACCCATATGAATTTCTGGCAAGGCTTCACCATTGTTACCTTTGTTCACCTCCTGGCTGCTGCCTCACCGGGGCCGGACTTTGCTCTCGTAACAAGGCAATCCCTGCTCCACGGTCGGACAGCCGGAGTACTTACGAGCCTGGGCATTTCACTCGGGCTGGCCATACATATTCTTTATTCGGCAGCGGGCCTGGCGGTCGTCGTTACGCACTCGGTCGAATGGATGGTAGTCGTCAAGCTGACGGGCGGAAGTTACCTGATATACTTGGGGATCAAAGGGTTACGGGCCAAGCATCGATCAGCGGACGATAACCAGGAGATTCAGCTAGCGACGAACAACTCGGCTTTCCGCATGATTTCAACAGGTTTTTTCTGTAATGCCCTCAACCCTAAAGCACCGGTATATTTCCTATCACTCTTTACTGTGATACTCTCTCCGGGTATTCCTTTACCGAACCTGGCGATCTATGGTGTCTGGATCATGGTGTTGCAAATGCTCTGGTTTACCTCCCTGGCCTGCTTATTCACCAAACCTGCCATTCGTCAGAGAGTTGTGAAGTTCGGGCACTGGATAGACCGTACCTTTGGCGTTGTTATGCTGGCTCTGGGTCTGCAGGTTCTAAACTCTATCAGATAACTGAAACAGGTCTTCATGCTCTCGATTGAAACCTTCTCTGCATTTTTTCTTGCCTCCGCCCTGCTCGCCATTGCACCGGGACCGGATAACGTTTTCGTGCTTACGCAATCGGCCCTGCATGGCAAGCTTTCCGGACTGGTCGTTGTCTTCGGCTTATGTACAGGCCTGCTGTTCCATACCACAGCCGTGGCTTTCGGCGTCGCCGTTATTTTTCAAGCCTCAACGCTTGCGTTTACACTTTTAAAGATCATTGGCGCTGGCTACCTGGTTTACCTGGCCTGGCAAATATTTCGCGCTTCACCTGAACAGATCAGCATGCAGAGTGACCAACAGAAGAGCCTGGGAACACTCTATCGCCGCGGCATCATCATGAACCTTACCAATCCGAAAGTGTCGATCTTCTTCCTCGCTTTTCTACCGCAATTTGCAGACCCGGTTCGAGGTCCAATCAGTCTGCAGATGATTGCCCTTGGTGGGATATTCATTATCGCGACCATCCTTGTGTTCGGTGCTATTGCCCTGATTGGTGGCACCCTCGGTGAGTGGCTCAACCGCTCTGAACGTGCGCAAAGGATCATGAACTGGACTGCGGGAACGATCTTTATCGGCCTCGCATTAAAGCTGGTCACGGCGGAGAGATAAGATGACTCTGCAAGCAACGATCGAACCGATCGGCGAGATCATCACGCCATACAAGACGCTCGCTGACTGCCCCAGAAACATCGACCCAAACGGACCGCAATGCGAACTAGTCTTGAGAGATGAAAAACACGATGGCCTGCTCGGCCTGGCTTCCGGGCAACGCATTCTGATCCTCTACTGGCTTGAACACGCGGACCGATCTGCTATCCGTCAGAATTCACGTCGAACCGGAGAGCTCGCTGGGGTCTTTGCGTTGCGAACACCGAATCGCCCTAATCCAATCGGCGTTGCTGTCTTGGCGATCGAAAAAATAATTGACGGTGTTATTACAGTCCGCGGCCTCGACTGCCTCGACGGGACGCCATTACTGGACATCAAGCCCGCTATGTCGGGTGAGTAAATTACCTAACTCAGGACTGAGACTCATATGGACTGGAAAAGTTTTTTTGACCGCCTCGGCATGAACGGCACCCGCTGGCAGTGGCGCATGATGAAATGGGAACGTAACCTGAAGAGCATCATGCAGGGCAACTCATCAGGAGGCAACTGGTCGGTTTCTAAAATCCTGATTGGCATCAACCTGCTCCTCTACGGGCTTATGGTCGCACAGGGTGTCGGGGGCGGACTAGGTCTTGGCACCATCATGAACCCCGGCGGTTATCTATTGGTCCATTCAGGCGCCCAGTACTGGCCTCTGGTTCTCTCCGAGGGTGAGTGGTGGCGCTGCATCACTTACGCCTTTGCCCACGGCGGCCTGATCCACCTTGGCTTCAACATGATGGTCCTCTACCAGATTGGGCCGATGGTCGAAGAGGAGATCGGTACTGTCCGCTTCATCATCCTTTACGTTCTCACTGCCTTAACAGCGACCTTTGCCGGTTTCGGTTGGCAGATCATTTACATCAAGCAGTGGGTTCCGGTGGTCGGCGCCTCAGGGTCACTCTTCGGACTGATCGGCTTTGCCATCTCCTACTTTCACCGCGTCGGCGGACCCATGGCGCATAATTACCGTAATTACATGCTACGTTGGGCAGCGATCGCCTTTGTCTTCGGACTGCTGATGGGCGCCGACAACGCCGGTCACCTCGGTGGTGCAGTCGGCGGAGCCCTGTTCGGACTGATCCTGCCGATCGGTATTCGTGGAAGACAGGTGATGCGACCATTTTTCAATACCCTCGGCGCAATCTGCGTGATTGCAACAGTAGCAAGTATTCTGATGATGATCAGCGGATGGATATTTTAAGCTGGGAGCTGGGAGCTGAGAGCTGAGAGCTGGAAAGCTGACATACGTTTAAGAGGTAGACAATGGCGAAAGACAAAACACCTGTTACAGCCGCAACACGGCTTCTCAAACAGTCCAAAGCGGAATTCACTCCACACCTTTACAACTATAAGGAACGCGGGGGAACCACTGTCTCAGCGAGGGAACTCGACGTCGACGAGCACCAGGTCATCAAAACCCTGGTCATGGAAGATGATCAGCGGAAACCTTTAATCGTCCTGATGCATGGCGACCAGGAAGTCTCCACCAAGGAACTCGCCAGAAGTATCGGGGTCAAAACGATTTCACCCTGTAATCCAGAGACTGCCCTCAAACACACCGGTTACCAGGTTGGCGGGACATCCCCTTTTGCAACCAGGAAGGCGATGCCCGTCTATATCGAGAAAACGATTACCACCCTGCCCCGTATTTACATCAATGGTGGGAAACGGGGGTTTCTGGTGAGTCTTACGCCGCAGAGTGTCATGGATTTGTTGCAGCCGACGATGGTGGAGGTAGGGATAAAGAAGTAGCGAGTGGCGAGTAGCGCGAAAAAACATTATCTCCCCGCCACGCGCCACTCGCCTCTGTTTTCAAGGAGAAAATCATGCCTCTTTCAGAACGATTTGAAAAAGCTGCTGAAGCCGTGAAATCAGCCAAGGCCATGATCGTGACCACTGGCGCAGGGATGGGCGTTGATTCCGGCCTGCCTGATTTCCGTGGCGATCAGGGCTTCTGGAACGCCTACCCGATGTACGCGCATCTCGGTATCAGCTTCATCGACGCTGCAAATCCGGGCAACTTTGAAGCGGACCCGGCTTTCGGTTGGGGCTTCTACGGTCATCGCACCAACCTCTATCGTGAGACAGAGCCTCACCATGGCTTTCAAATGCTGCAGGATTGGGCTGCGGAGTTTGGTCAGGACAGTTTCGTTGTAACCTCCAATGTCGATGGCCAGTTTCAGAAAGCCGGCTATCGTGAAGATCAGATTCTCGAAGTGCACGGTTCGATCAACCACCTGCAATGTCTCACACCCTGTTGCAATGACATCTGGGACAACAACGAAGTCATCCCCGTTGATTTTAGCAGTATGCGTGCCCAGCAGGTTCCACAGTGCCGTCATTGCTCCCGCCCTGCCCGGCCGAACATCCTCATGTTCGGTGATTACTCTTGGCTCTCGGACCGCACCCGGGGTCAGGAGATGCGCTTCGATAGCTTCCTCAGTGAACACCAGCATGAATCGATCGTGGTCATCGAGATGGGTGCCGGCACCTCTATCCCGACCATCCGTTACATGAGCGAACGAATCGGTCAGCGCAACGCTGCCACAGTCATTCGTATCAACCCAAGGGAGTCGCATATCGCAGGTGGGCATACATCCCTGCCGTGCGGCGCTTTAGAGGGGTTGGAGGGGATAGATGAGTTGCTTTGAGGAACTGAGATAAATGTAGTGGTTTGATGTTGAAAGGGAGCCTATTGGCTCCCTCAGATTGTTGACAAACCCCATATTGAATTGATGTGGGGTTTGTCAACAATCTGAGGGCCGGAGTTTTCACTCCGGCCCTTTTTGTTTATCAATTTGACTTCAATTACTTATGGAAGCCCTTGGCATACTTCGCTGCCCAGTTTTTATCACGGGACTGATGGCAATTGAGGCAAACAAAGTCGAGAGTTAATGCATCAGAAGCATAAGTGCTCTTCTTGCCATCTTTCTCTTCGGTGTAGAAGAGGCTGGCTTTAGGATCAGTGTTGATTTTGAAGATATGTGTACGAACGTCACCAGCAAACTCACCGGTCTTGATTGCAGACTTGGAAGCACGTGGCATGTGACACTCAACGCAGCTTATGTTGCTCTTGCCGTGAATGGTCTTCGCGTATGCTGCTGCTTCACCGTCATGGCATTCAGCACATTTTTGCTCAGCCAGGATTGCGCGCTGGTGAGGGTTGTGACACTCCGTGCAACTCAAGTCTTTGTGAGAGCCAACACGTAGTTCGTTGATTTGTTCATGATGCTTGATAAAGCCACCGCTCGCCATAGGCTTGGGGCCAGTTCCGCCGCGCTGGTGACACTTGGCACAGGCATCAGCGCTGCTATCTACCATGATGTTTTCTTTACTAGGCTTGGCGACATGCTGTTCGCCAGCACCATGACACTCTTCGCAGCCAATACCGTTTTCAGACCAGGTGCCGATCATACCAGGCAGGCCATCCTGGTTGCCGTCCTTCTTGTAGTTGGTCATGTGACAAGGGCCACATTTGTAAGGCTTTTTCTCATTCTTATGATAGAAAGACCAGCTAGCGTCCTGCAGGTTGTACTGTGTTTTAGCTTCGCTGCCATCTTTTGCCTTGGTAATGATGTATCCTTCGCGATCAATAAAACGTGCCTTCTTGTTCGCCCCACCAATCACGTAAGCGATATCTTCCCAGGCATAACCAGGAGGGAGTGGAATCCCCGTATAACGAACCTTTTCCGCTTTACGAATTTTGTAAGGGTGTCCACTTGCCTGCCAGTAGTTAAATTGTTCTTGATGGCAAGAAAAGCACTTGTTTG
>JAAXQF010000192.1 GCA_012974435.1 Desulfuromonadales bacterium
GGAATGGCCCGCCCCGGGGATCGAGTTCTCCATCGATGCCCTGATCTGGCCGATCACCGTGCGTAAACGTTCAAGGTCGTTAAAGTCCGGAGCGGTCAAGATGTCGGTCAGAATTTCACACAGGGTGGTCTGATTGCGATCCAGGCACTTACCTTTAAGCTCCACAACGGGACGCATGCTGTCGAGGTCGAGAGGACTTTCCAACAGGTTTGTACCGAAGCGAACGCCACCCGTAGCCGCGCTAATACGTCGGGACATGGCCAGGTAGTCGTGACCTGCCGCGCCGATCTGAGGCATTAAGGCACAGAAAATCGGCAGGTAAGGTCGCAGTGAAGGGGCCAGGGCGCTGGTGTCAAATTGCATGACCAGAGTGGTGATGCCATTCGTTGGCTGGGTAAACCAGAAGGTGTCGCAGGTTGAATCTGTTTGCTTTTTGAAGGGTGTCTTCTGCTCTTCCCTTTCAACGTCTGCCAGCTCGAGGATCGGCAGACAGCTGGTGTCGTCGGGGGTCTCCTGACTTTCCTTCAAGGCAAGGTTTTTGGCTTTGATGTCAGCGGTTTTTGCCTCGTCTAGACTTTCTAGAATTTTCTTTAGATGATCAGTAAACGCCTGCTCCTCGCGCTGAGCATGCTCAGTGTCTGGTCGCAGCAGGAGCGTAACGCGGTGCGGGTTGTCGAGTAAATGACGGCGGATCATTTTGGGGAAGAACTGCGGGTCGGCCGTTTCTGTTTTGAGTCTCTCAAGGTTCTGGCTAATCATCAGCGTGCTGAAGGGGTCGTTGGCATGCAGCCAGGGCCCGAACAGTCGCATCATCAAACCCAGCCCGTAGGGGTATTGGTCTCCCGTGATTTCCCGGTTGGCAAAATCATATTGGTGCAACGCTGCGTCGATACGTTCCTGCGGGAAGCCATTTTTCTCAACTTTTTGCAGGGTGTCGAGAATCAGGGCCTCGATCTCTGGTAGGCGCTCGGGATCAGTTCCCTGCAGGCCTGCAGACAGATAGGTGTCACGATAGTCATCGTGATAGCCGGTGCCGGGGGAGAGGTTGCGTCCCAGTCCCGATTCGATCAACGCCTGGTAGAGAGGCGCAGCCGGGTTGCCCAGCAGCAGGTTGGCCAGTATGCCGGTGGCTGCACGCTCAAAGGTGTCTTCGATCGGACAGGTCAGCCACGCCATCTGCACCATGCTGCGCTGTTGCAGCTCGTCATCGGGGCCGACAGGAAAGGTCTGTGTGCTCTGTGTCGGGGCCGTCAGGCGTGTCTCCAGAGGAATCTCGCTGGCAACGTCCTGCTGCTTGAAACGACTTAAGGCCAGCTCCTCGATCTGTTGCAGATGCTTTTCAAGGGGCAGATTGCCGTAGGTGAAGATCCAGCTGTTGCTGGGATGATAATAGCTTTTGTGGAAGGCACGTAACTCTTCCCAGCTCAGTTCAGGGATAACGAGTGGCTCTCCGCCGGAATTTTTGCCGTAGCAGGTCGTGGGAAAAAGCGCTGCGTTGAGACGTCGTCCCAGCAGCGAGGAAGGGTCGGCCATGGCGCCCTTCATCTCATTAAAAACCACGCCCTTGATCATCAGGCTGTCCGGGTCATTCTCGTCGGCAAAATCGAGCCGATGTCCTTCCTGAAGAAAGTCCTGTTCTCGCAGGGTTGGGAAGAAGGTCGCGTCGAGGTAAATGCCCATCAGGTTGTAGAAGTCTTTACGGTTCATACTGGCCACTGGATAAAGCGTCCAGTCGGCAGCCGTCATGGCGTTCATGAAAGTGTTGAGGCTACGCTTGATCATGGCAAAAAAAGGATCGCGCACCGGATATTTTTCTGAGCCACAGAGGACGGTATGCTCAAGAATGTGGGCGACCCCGGTTGAATCGGGTGGCGGCGTTCGGAAGCCAACAGCGAAGACATTGTTCGGGTCGTCGCAAGCCAGATGCAGCATCCTCGCGCCGGTCGGTTCGTGCTTCAGACGAATAGCGGTCAGGTTTAATTCAGCAACGGGCAGGTTCTGCTCTACGAGAAAATTGCCAAGCCGTGTGCCCGACAAGGGAAGATTATTCATTATGTGCTCCATTTCATGGTGTCATTTGATGATTAATTGTAGCGCACTACTCTCTGATTGATAGGCGAGGCAAAAAATAAAAAACCCCGCTGGGTAGCGGGGCTGGATATTGGCACAATTTTTAAAGAAAGACCAGTTGAAGGATCAGTTCATCACAATCACTCTTCGATTGTTGAAGGCTTGTTTCAATGATCGTTCTCAACTCCTGAATGTCGCCTGCGCTTTAGCCTAAAAGGTCATCCTCGGAATGTACGATCTGCCAATGCAGTACCGAAAAGTATCGGATCCAGCTCGGTGCATGAGAGATGAACCCGGAAAGTGCAATGACGGCAATCAGGCAGGGGATAGATGAGGCGGGTTCGAAATGTATGAGCAGCAGAAGCAGTAACTTGAGGTACAGGAAGACGCCTCGGAGTTGGACAAACCAGACCCAGCCAGAGGAGGCTTCCATTAAAGTCAGCACAACCCCGGTTACGATTGTCAGAACTATATAGGGTGATTCGAAGTGGCCCATCATGGCATTGCCAAAAAATCCGGCGACTCCGACCAGATGAATTGTCCTGACGATCACCTTTGACAAGCGCCTGGCGGTATTGTCAGGCAGTGATTTCAAAAAGGGCATTCATCCTCCACTTTTCAAGACTGCGAAAGGCCTGATGCCGTTCTTGCCGAAGCGGAATCAAAGTTTTTCAACGGCCGCGATCAAGTGCACATTAACTTCTTCGCCAGCATGAACCTGCTCTTGATCGGCAGGTAAAACCGCAATACCATTGGCGCGCAGAAGGGTTCTTAGTATGCCGGTATTCTGATCGCCGGAACTTGTTGCAAACAACTTCTCTCCGTCATCCAAATGTCTCGGTCAAAGTTGAGAATCAGCTCAAAAGCTGTCAGCAGTGAATCACCCAAGTAGCCCAAATCAGATTCTTACTCGGTAACATAAAAGAGTTGTTTGCCGCTTTTGCGAAAGCCTGTGATCAACTCTTTTGCTTGATGTGAGGTCAGGTAGTCAAGAAACTTTTTGGCCAATTCAAACTTAACATGTGTGTGTCTGGAAGGATTCACAATGATCACGCCGTAGGGGTTGAAAAGGCCCTCGTCGCCTTCAACGACAATCTTCAACGGGGTCTTCTCCGAGTAGGCTATATAGGTTCCACGGTCACTCATGGTATAGCCCTGACGTTCGCCCGCCATGACAATAACCTCGCCCATGCCGCGCCCCGCTTCAAGG
>JAAXQF010000200.1 GCA_012974435.1 Desulfuromonadales bacterium
TACGTATACGCCTACCGCAACATGCGCAGCAGCCTGCGCGGCCCAGCTGACTTTGAAGCACAGGTAGGCAGCAACGGCCACTACTTCTTGGACCTGGTCGAAGGGGATTACTACCTGGTTGCACGTATGCGTCAATCCGGAGCAGACGCAGGCCCTCCCAAGCCAGGCGATGCCTGGGCGCTGCCTGCAAGAAATCCAGTGACAGTCAATGCAGCCGAAGTCACAGTTGTTAATTTCACCCTCCAGGGGGTCGCTCAACCGATGTTGATGCGTGAAGGCACCCTGACCAGCGGCGACACTGGCTTTAGAGGTTTGCTAGTCGATTCTGATAACAAGCCACTACCCGGCGCATTTGTCATCGCATACCCGGACAGCGACTTCCAGCGCATGCCCGAGGCGACCTCGCCTTCTGTCGGTGGTGACGGCCGATTTCAACTCTATGTCGAACGTCCCGGCCAGTGGTGCCTGGCCGCCCGCACCCGTACTCGCGGCCAACCGATCGCAGGCGAGCCCTATGGTAAATTGGGGTTACAAGAATCGGGTTGCCGAAAGGCTGTAGCGGGCAAGATTATTGACGTGGGCACGATTCGCCTGACCCCCTATAGATAACGACAAAACCAGGTATTTTTTACCCCTGAGAAAAGCCTTTACAGAAAAGCGCTCTTTAGTGTACTTTTCCTCTTCTGCGGAGAGGTGACCGAGTGGCCGAAGGTGCTCGCCTGGAAAGCGGGTGTACCGCAAGGTACCGAGGGTTCGAATCCCTCCCTCTCCGCCATATTTATCAACAGACACGAATCACACTAAGTCATTTCTACCTGCGACCTTGTCTTAATCGTATTTGCCGTCAGAAGTGACAGCCGGGTCCCGCGCAACGGACGGCCGTGAACTCCGTCAGACCCGGAAGGGAGCAGCGGCAGCGACCTCAGCCGTGTGCCGCGGGAGTGCCTGGCTGTCACTTGTGCCGGCAAGTCGCCGGTTACGGTGTTCACCATCAGCCGAACTGAGAGACAATGGCCTATCTGGTTCTCGCCCGAAAGTGGCGTCCACAAAATTTCACCGATCTGATCGGCCAGGAGCACGTCAGCCAGACTCTGGCCAACGCTATCCGTTCTGGCCGCATTCATCATGCCTTTCTCTTTACCGGCGCACGCGGTGTCGGCAAAACCTCTGCAGCACGCATTCTTGCCAAAGCATTAAATTGCGATGAAGGTCTCTCCGACCAGCCGTGCGGAATCTGTTCTTCCTGCACGGAAATCACTGCCGGACAAGGCCTTGATGTCATAGAAGTAGACGGCGCCTCGAATACCGGTGTCGACGATGTGCGTGAATTGCGCGAGAACATCCGTTACCTGCCAAACCGCTCCCGCTACAAAATTTTTATTATCGACGAAGTTCACATGCTCTCGACCAACGCCTTCAACGCGTTGCTGAAGACTCTCGAAGAACCTCCGGAGCATGCCAAGTTCATCTTTGCCACGACAGAGCCACACAAGATTCCGATTACCATCCTGTCACGCTGTCAACGTTTCGACTTCCGCAAGATCCCCCTGGCCAGAGTTGCCAGTCGGATGCGCGAGATTTCTGATGCTGAGCAATTGACCATCTCCGACCGCAGTCTCAGCCTGGTTGCCAGACAGGGCGAAGGCAGCATGCGCGACGCTCTCTCCACCCTTGACCAGGTGATCGCCTTCTCCGGCGAGCAGGTGGACGATGAAGCCGTGCAAACCCTGCTCGGCATGGTTGATCGCAGACTCTTGCTCGATACCGTCGAAGCCGTGCTGCAACGGGACAGTCGCCGCGCACTCGATGCCGTCCGCCGTGTAGACCAGCTTGGCCTTGCATTGCGCCGCTTCACACAAGATCTGCTTGAGATGTTCCGTGGCATGGTGATCTGCAAGGTCGTTGAAGATCCTGCAGAGATGCTCGACCTGGTCGGAGAAGAACTCAAAGAGCTGAAGGCTTTAGCCGAAGAGGCGTCTCTCGACGACCTGCAACGCATCGTGACCCTGCTCATGAAAACCCAGACCGAACTGGTCAACAGCAGCTTCCCCCTATTGACGCTTGAAATGAGCCTCATACGCCTGGCTACCCTCGCGCCGACCCAGGACCTGGCAAAGCTTATCAGCCACATCGAAAGTCTGGAGAAACGTTTAGCCACGACCCCTTTGCCAAAAACCCAGCACCCTGCGCACCGGCCAACGCCAAACCAGACTCTGAGTGGCAGTCCAGTTCCGGCGCCTGCACCGACCACTCCAAGCCCAAGTCCGGACCCGCCGCCAAAAAAGCTTGAAGCCCCCGTCGCCACATCGACCGAGAGCAAGGGTTGGCAGGGGCTGGTTGAACAAGTCAAACAAAGCCGCCCGATGCTTGGCTCTGTCCTTGAACATGGTCGCCTTCTCAAGCTGGAACTTCCGGTTATCGAGATAGGCTACACCAAGGGCTCATTCATGATCAGCCAGCTTCAAGAGCAGGATATCAGTCAGGATCTCGAGGTTTTAACAACAGAGTATTTCGGGCAGCCGGTTAAGCTACGCGTCCTTGCTGTAGATATTGAACAGCAGAGTGCGGCACCTCCTTCTCTAGTGGAAGAACGCGAAGCCAAAGAGACAGATCGCATGCGACGTTTACGCGAAGACGCCATGGAGCACCCGGCGCTGAAGTCAGTGCAGGACATTTTCAAAGGCGAGATTAAAAAAGTTATCCCCATCGACAAGGGATTTGTTTGAAATAAGGTAGAATGCTAGTTCGAGGAGCGCGCAGTAACATCTGCAGACGAAACCCCTCAAAGCAATATATTTGACCATAAATTAACAGAGCAGCCCCAAGTCAGGCTGACGTGAACGGAGGAAGCACAATGGCAAAAGGTGGTATCGGCAACATCATGAAGCAGGCCCAGCAGATGCAGCGCCGCATGGCAGAACTACAGGAAGAGCTCGAGAGCAAGCAGGTTGAAGCCTCTTCCGGCGGTGGCATGGTGACTGCCGTCGTCAGCGGCAAGCAACAGCTCCTGGATCTGAAGATAGACCCGACAGCGGTCGACCCGGAAGATGTAGAGATGCTTCAGGATCTGGTGACTGCGGCGGTCAATGAAGCGATCAAACAAAGCCAGAAGATGGCTCAGGAAGAGATGGGCAAATTGACCGGCGGCATGAATATTCCGGGGCTCTTCTGATCTGAGTGTCCGGCGAATAATCGCCACAAGATGTGGAAAACGGACACCTATAGCAGAGTCTCCACGATCAATGAGAGTCGCACGCAGCAAACTTAATCCTTGCAC
>JAAXQF010000139.1 GCA_012974435.1 Desulfuromonadales bacterium
AATGTAGACATGACCGAAAACATGGCCGCCAACGGTCTGGTAGACCGGGCAGACGTTGGCGCAGGCACCACACTTGATACATCGCAGGGCATCACGGCACTGAGGTGATTCGGCCAGCGCACTGCGGCCATTGTCGAGCAGCACCAGATGCAGCTCTTTCTCATCATCGGCGCAGGGGACCGCACCACGGATCCAGGTGACATAAGAGGTCAACAGCTGACCGGTGGCGTTCTTCGGCAGGGTGCGGATGATCGTCGCCGCATCCTCGAGGGTCGGTACGATCTTCTCCACGCCAAGCAGGGCGACATGAATCTTCGGCAGAGTCGATACCAGCCTGGCATTGCCTTCGTTTGTAACCAGGGCGATGCCTCCGGTTTCGGCAACCGCAACGTTGGCGCCGGTGATCCCCATATCGGCATCGAGATAGCCCTGGCGCAACTGCTCACGGGCAACCTGCACCAGATGCTCAATCTCCGCAGGTTCATTTCTTCCGGTCACCTTACTGAACAGTTCGGCGACCTCTTCCTTGAACATGTGGATCGCCGGCATCACCATGTGACTGGGGCGCTGACCGGCGAGTTGAATAATCCATTCACCAAGATCGGTCTCAAGCGCCTCGACACCCGCGCTCTCAAGGGCCTGGTTGAGATGAGTCTCCTCACTCGCCATGCTCTTGCTCTTTGTCACCAGCTTGACACCTTTTGTGCGGGCCAGTTCAGAAATATATTGATTGGCGTCAGCGGCAGTTTTGGCTAGATAAACTGTCGCACCAGCCGCTTCAGCATTGGTGATGAACTGTTCGAGATACTGCTGGCGATGTGCGGCTACTTCATCCTTGCAGTCGGCGATCTCCTGGCGGAGAGCCTCGAAATCATACTGGCTGAAGGCTTTTTCGCGAGCGAGCAGAAAGGCATCGCCGAACTTGTGCAGAGCGTCCTGCAACTTCGGAGTTGCCAGCGCATGATCAATACGGACCTGATATTCCTTGGCGCGAACTTTACTCATAATTTCATCCCTTAGCGGTCAGATGAGACCAGCTACATTTCCAACGGATCATCGGAGAGGCCGGAGAAGAGCAGAATATGTAGCTGCTTAGGGCCATGGACGCCGATAGTCAGCACCCGCTCGATATCCGCGGTGCGGCTCGGCCCGGTGATATAGGCCAGATAGTTGCGCGGGCTGTTCTGGTGGAAGGTCCGCAGATGGGGGACCGCGGCCAGATCGTCTTCGAGAATCTTGGCCGGATCAAGCAGTACCACGTGATGTTCCGGAAGAGTGGTTGCCAGACGGATGTCTTCGCTGGTGCTTTCCAGCACCACCGTGCCGGTGGCGGCAAAGGCAAAATTGGCCCCGGTCAAACCGACTGCGGCCGTTGCAGCTCCCTGACGCAGATCATTTTCCACCAGTGAGATTCCGGCCGTCTTCAGGGCGGCAGTCAGATCAAGCCGTTTTGCCGAGGCAAAGTCCGGCACCATGACCGGACCGTTCGCCAGTTGCTTGACATAGTCCACCACAGCGTCGACATCGGCAACATTGGCAACTTCGGCCCCGACGGCGCGGGCAGCGTCACTAAAAGTTGTGATCAATCTTTCCTGTTGCATGAGGCGTACTCCTCTTAATTGGTCAGACCATTAATTGGTTTATCGTATGGACTGCTCCGTTTCAAGTCAAGAAAAAACAAAACGCCGTTTTCATAACTTTGACAACAAGTCAATTCCCCCTGGATAAAATGATCTTATTCTCGGCTCAAAGGAATTTGGTATTTGGTCATCTTCTTATAGAGAACGGTACGATGAATGCCGAGCAATTTGGCGGCCTTGGCCTTGTTGTTGCCGGTTAGCTCCAAAGCCTTGCGCACGGCCTCCCGTTCAGCTTCGGCAACCACTGCACTGAGATCCCATTGTCCGCTTTTCAAGGCGGCCAGGGTCGGCCGACTCAGATAGAAGGGGAGATCGCACGCGTCAATAAAATTGCCTTCAATGGTAAAGGCGGTTCGCTCAAGGACATTGATCAGTTCACGGATGTTGCCAGGCCAATTATAACCATCCAGCAGCTTCTCTGCCGCCGGGGTCAATTGATAGCGCGAGCCGGGATAGTTTTCGGCAATCTTGCCCAGCAGGTGTTTGGCCAAAGGGATGATATCTCCCTGACGTACGCGCAACGGCGGAACCTCGAGAGAAACCACGTTCAAACGATAGAAGAGATCTTCCCGGAACAGTTTCTGTTTAACCATCGTCTCCAGGTCACGGTTGGTGGCGGCGATAATCCGAAAATCGCTTTTGAGCATCCGGTTCCCTCCCACGCGCTCGAAAAGCTTGTCTTCCAGAACTCGCAACAGCTTGGGCTGCAATTCAAGGGGCATTTCGCCGATCTCATCCAAGAACAGGGTGCCGCCATCGGCCAATTCCAGCTTCCCCGGTTTGCCCCCGGACTTGGCACCGGTAAAAGCTCCCTCTGTGTAACCAAACAATTCCGCTTCGAACAGTTCTTTTGGAATCGCCGCACAGTTGATGTGAATGGAGGTTTTCTTGTGTCGCGAGCTGCTCTGGTGAATCGCCTGGGCAAATAATTCTTTACCGGTTCCCGATTCTCCGGTAAGCAGAATTGGGAGGTCAGTAAGCGCCGCTTTACGTGCAGACTCTTTCAGAGCAACGATTGGCGGGCTGTTACCACGGATACTCTCGAAATTGTAGCGGGTAGAGCGCAGTGAGTTCAGCTCCTTTTCGTAGAGCTTCAACTTTGACTCCAGCAGGCTGAGGTTGTTGGCTAACCGCCCCACATCGCTGACCTGCTTGAACATGATCTGGCCGAAGGCGGCGACGACCTTACCGTCTTCAAAGATGGGGATACGCTGAACGACCATGTCCCGCCCGCGGGAGGTAAAGATCTGGTTGAGTTCCGCCTTGCCGGATCTTGCAACGATATGCATGCGGCTGCCTTCGAGAACCTCGGTGACATGTTTACCTATCACCTGTTCGGCATCGATGCCGAGAAAACTGGCATAAGGACGATTGAAATAGAGGATATTGCCTTCAGTATCAGTGACCAAGGCGCCATTTTCAATGTGGTCGAAGACCAGATTGGCAAGCTTGAGTCGACGGTTTATCTCTTCCAGCCGCTCTTCGATCTCTACGGTCGCCTCATGAGTTTCATGCTGCGGTTTCTGATCGAGTCCCTTCATGCGCATCCCTTCATATTGTCTTTAATTAGCTACATGTAGCTAAACAAGTACAGTCTACTCCAACTCGTCCCAGCGGCAGTCAGGCGGTCATCTTTTGCTTTTGCTAACCTGCTGAACTGGGGATGTTTCTGTCTGGCGTCTTGCCTGCAGAGCTATTCTTCTGCAACGCACTTGAGATTCAAGTCAAACGTAGCGCGCGACAAATGTGTAGTCAAGCGAATACACATACTCCTTCGACAAACCTGGCGCCGTCCTCTGCAGTGGGATAAGCCTGAAGTCATCATAAGCCTAACCTTCTTGTTTTATTGGTCTTTTTCCAGCGTCATAATTAATACGAGCTGTTTTTACAGGTCTGGCCCGCAAATTGCCAATGGTTAAACTTATAACAGTGTTTGACAGGTATTCAAAGGCAAGACGACCACGAGGAAGACCATTCCGCAAATGAATTAAGCGAGTCCATTCGGCTTATTGACATTACCTTCTTTCAAGCTAGGTTTAAGCTGACCGTCAGTGTTCCTCTGACTCACTAAATTTTGCATCAAGAATGGATTGCCAGGACGGTCTGAACTCACCACTGACTGTTCTTATTGACTTATTACCTGCATATCGATTGCGTCTTGCATGCGTAAGGAATAATCCACGGCAGTATCAGGAGAAACAGAATGAACGATGTCTTTATTGTTGAAGCTCGCCGCACCCCTTTTGGCTCTTTTGGTGGAGTACTGAGCGAAGTAGCTGCCCCAGAACTGGCCAGTCAGGTCATAAGCGATCTATTGAAACGCCAACCAGTGCCAGCCGAATCGATCGACGAGGTCATTATCGGCCAGGTCCTCCAGGGCGGTTGTGGCCAGGCACCGGCTCGTCAGGCGATGCGCAAAGCCGGCCTGCCGGACAGTGTCCACGCCATGACGATTAACAAGGTCTGCGGCAGCGGCCTTAAGGCGATTATGCTCGGAGCCGACAGGATTCGCCTCGGCAACTCTTCAACCGTTATTGCCGGCGGCATGGAAAACATGTCACTGGCCCCTTACCTGTTGCCCAAAGCGCGTTTCGGCTACCGGCTTGGCAATAGTCAAATTACAGACCTGCTGATTCACGACGGCCTTCAGGACCCCTACAGCGGACGCCACATGGGCGAGATCACGGAAAGCTGGATCGAACGTCACGGCTTGACCCGGGAGGATCAAGACGCGTACGCCGCCCGCTCATATCGCCTGGCTCAAGCGGCCATCGAAGCCGGAACCTTCGCTGAGGAACTAACGCCGGTGGTCAAAAGCGGACGCAAGGGCGACGTCACCATTGATCAGGACGAAGAACCCGGGCGCGGCAACATCGAAAAGCTCGCCAGCTTGCGGACGGCCTTTAAAAAAGAGGGCACCATTACGGCTGGCAATGCCTCGACCATCAACGATGGGGCCGCCTTCACCCTGGTTTGTTCCCAAGCCGTTCTGGAGCGTTACAATTTAAAACCCCTCGCCCGTCTGGTCGCCTCGGCATCACACAGCATCGCCCCGGACGATTTTGCTGAAGCCCCGGTCGGAGCCATCAAAAAAGCCATTGAACGAGCAAGTATATCTTTGGCCGACATTGACCTGTTCGAGATTAACGAGGCCTTTTCAGCAGTCCCGCTCGTCGCCATCCGAGCCTTGGGTATTGATCCGGAAAGAGTCAACGTCAATGGCGGCGCGGTCGCCATCGGCCACCCGATCGGTGCCAGCGGTGCACGACTGGCCGTAACCCTTATTCGCGAACTGCAGTCCCGCAAGCAACGTTATGGCGTTGCCAGCCTTTGCATTGGCGGTGGAGAAGCCGTTGCTGCCGTCTTTGAGCGCTGCTAACTTTCAAGGAGAGAAAATGAAACCGATCTATACTGATGCCAAATCCGCCCTAAAGGGTTTATTGACCGACAATATGACCATTGCTGCAGGCGGCTTCGGCCTCTGTGGCATCCCGGAAAATCTAATTTTAGCCCTCCGCGATTCCGGCGCCAAGCAACTAACCGTAGTCAGCAACAACGCCGGGGTTGACGATTTCGGCCTTGGCCTGTTGCTGCAGACTCGACAGATCCGCAAAATGATCTCTTCCTACGTAGGCGAAAACGCCTTGTTCGAAAAACAATATCTTGACGGCGAACTGGAACTCGAACTAACTCCCCAGGGAACACTAGCAGAGAAGCTGCGAGCTGGCGGAGCCGGAATCCCAGCCTTTTTCACCCGCACCGGCTACGGTACGATCTTGACCGAAAACAAAGAATCCAAAGTTTTTAATGGGACGCCATACGTCCTCGAGGAAAGCATTCAGACCGACCTTGCTGTCGTCAAAGCATGGAAAGCCGACAAAGCCGGCAACCTGGTCATGAACAAAACGGCCAACAACTTCAATGTCGCCTGCGCCAAGGCCGGACGTGTCACCGTGGCTGAAGTCGAGGAGATCGTCGAGATCGGTGAACTCGATCCACACCAAATTCATGTTCCCGGCGTTTATGTCGACCGCCTGGTGCTCGGCAGCAACTATGAAAAACCGATTGAGCAGCGCACGGTCTCCGCCGCAGGCATCTCGGCCAAGGGGTTCAACTCGAAGCGGGAATGGATGGCGAAGCGCGTCTCCGATGAGCTGTCAGACGGCGCCTACGTCAACCTCGGCATTGGCATGCCGACCCTGGTTGCCAACTTCATCCCGGAGGACATCGAGATCACCCTGCAGTCCGAGAATGGCCTTCTCGGGATCGGACCTTTCCCAGCGGAAGAAGATCTTGATCCAGACCTGATCAACGCCGGCAAGCAGACCATTACCGCCTTACCCGGCGCCAGTTACTTTGATTCCTCAGAGTCCTTCGCCATGATCCGGGGCGGGCATATCGATTTATCGGTACTCGGCGGCATGCAGGTCAGCAGGACTGGTGATCTGGCCAACTGGATGATTCCAGGCAAGATGATCAAAGGACCGGGCGGCGCCATGGATCTGGTCTCCGGCGTCAAGAAGGTGGTGATCATGATGGACCACTGCGCCAAAGACGGCTCACCCAAGATTCTCGATCAGTGCGAGTTGCCAATCACTGGCCAGAAGGTGGTCGACCTACTGGTCACCGAGAAGGCAGTATTTACGGTTGACGCCGAAGAGGGATTAACCCTGATTGAGGTCTCCCCTTTCTCAAGTCTGGAGGAAATTCACAGTGCAACGGGCTGTCGCTTCCAGGTTGCTGATGGCTTATAAACCAACTGATTTTTTTAACGAAGGAGAGCTTCTAATGTCACAGAAAATTGCTGTTGTCACCGGTGCCGCAAGCGGCATTGGCCTGGCCGTCGCCGAGGCTCTTGCCGGCAATGATTACCAGGTTGTCATGGCAGACGTAAATGCCGAAGGCGGGCAGCGCGAAGCCGACCGACTTGGTGCCACCTTTGTCAAGGTTGACCTCACTGATCGATCTGCATGCAAAGCCCTGATCGATACAGCTGTCGCCAAATTCGGCACGATCGACGTCCTTGTCAACAATGCCGGAATTCAGCATGTCAGCCCGGTGGAAGATTTTCCCGAAGACAAATGGGATTTCATTATTCGCTTGATGCTTACAGCTCCCTTCCTGCTCACAAAATATGCCTGGCCTCACTTGAAATCGACTGGATGGGGGCGGATCATCAACATCAGTTCAGTGCATGGCCTGCGCGCCAGCGAGTTCAAATCGGCCTACATAACAGCCAAGCACGGCATGATGGGTCTGACCAAAACCACAGCCCTTGAAGGTGGTCCTCACGGCATCACGGTAAATGCCATCTGTCCTGCTTACGTGCGTACGCCGCTGGTCGATAACCAGATCGATGCCCAGGCCGCCACCCACGGCATTCCCCGGGAAGAGGTCATTGGCAGCATCATGCTCAAGAAAGCCGCCATTAAAAGGATGATAGAACCGAATGAAATCGGCGCAGCCGTGATTTACCTCTGTTCGGATGTCGCCGGCTGCATGACCGGCACCGACTTCACTATCGATTGCGGCTGGACTGCCTGCTGAACGAGAAAATCGAATGCCCTCAGTTACTGGATTCAATAAAGAGCTCCTCGAAGCCGAGCTTTTTGGCTACGAGGGCGGCGCCTTTACCGGTACTGACTGCAAAGGCAAACTCAAGAGCCTGAGAGTCCGGCTCGAACGCATGCCTTAAAATATTTATCGGAAGATTGCCAGTGAAGCACATTGGATTAGACCGGTAATTCGACCGAACCTGGCAAAACTTGGATTCAATACAACACCGTTTGTTTTTTTCTTGACCTTGCAGAGGAGATTCGTTACCGTCCCAATATTGGTCATACCATTTATTGGTCACACTGAAGCGTTACTAATGGTCATACGACCACGATAAACCCGCAACCCAAGCAAAGGAGGCTCCACCATGAGGAAGATGAAAATGTTAGTTGGTCTGCTGGTTATTCTCAGCCTGGCCTGTGCCCCGACGGCTTTCGCTGCCAAGCGCGAGAAGTTCGGCGCCGACAAGCGTCATTCTGAAGTAAAGAAAGAAATGCGGACCATCAAGGCCTCAACCGAGAAGTTCAAATGGAAAATGGTTATGCCCTGGTCCAAGGGCCTCTTGTTCTATGATGTCGCACAACATTTCGCCGACTCGGTAAAACTTGCATCGGGCGGTCGCCTCGACATCAAACTGTTTTCGGCTGGCGAATTAGTCGGTGCCATGGAAAGCTTTGACGCAGTCAGCAAGGGTCAGGCAGATATCGGCCACGACTGGCCAGGCTACTGGAAAGGCAAGAACGAAGCCTTTGTCGCTTTTGCTTCCGTGCCTTTCGGTCTGGATGCTGAAGGCTACAATATCTGGCTGTACGAGCGTGGTGGCTTGGAAATGATGCAAGAGTTATACGGCCGCTACAACCTGTTCGCCCTCCCAGGTGGCAACGTCGGCCAGGAGCTGGGCCTGTTCTCGAACAAAAAAGCATCCAAAATGTCTGATTTCAAAGGCATGCGCATTAGAACTCCGGGTTGGTACATGGACATCATGACCAAGCTTGGCGCCAGTGTTACGCCTCTGCCTGGTGGTGAAGTTTACCTCGCCTTGGAGCGTGGGGTTATCGATGCTGCTGAATTTAGCACCCCCGCCATCAACTACCCGATGGGCTTTGATGACATCACCAAGTACGTCATTCAACCGGGCGTCCATCAGCCTTCTTGCCAGAGCGCATTTTTCATCAACAAAGACTCCTACAACAAGCTACCTGCCGACCTGAAGTGGATCGTTGATATTGCCGCCAAGGAAACTCAACTCTGGTCGACAGCCTGGCAGGAAAATCTCAATGCCCAAGCAGTTAAACTGTTCAAAGAGAAAGTTGAATTCGTCCGCATGGACGAAGAGACCATCAATACATTCGCCACGGCCTCTCACGACTACATTGAAAGCCTGAAAGCGAAGTATCCTGATGTGAAAAAAGTCATGGATTCTCAGGATCAGTTCAAAGCCGACTTTGCCGACTGGCGTCAAGAGCGCAGTGGTGTGGCTCCCTGGCCTTACGAGCAGTATGTCAAAGGCAAGCACTTGCAGTAAGAAAAACCTTGGCGGGAGCCTGCAGGCTCCCGCCTCTTTCAACCCAGAACAACAAAAGCAAACCATTTCATGAGCAAGAGGTTCCTATGTTTAAGATTGATAGAGCGATCGATACCTTCAACGAAAAGTTTGGCTTTTATGCCTCCTATCTCGTTTTGCCGTTGATTATCGTAGTTGTCTTTGAGGTCTTTATGCGCTACGCGTTCAACTCACCGACATCCTGGGCTTTTGAGCTAACCGTTTTTCTTTACGGTGTTCACTTCTCTTTTGCCTTGCCCTATGCCCACAAACACAACACCCACGTTGCCATTGATGTCTTTGAAGCACGACTGTCAGCAAAACCACGCTTAATTTTGCGTATCTTCACCAATGTAGTCCTTTTCCTGCCCTCGATCGGCCTGCTGACTTTTTACGTGGGCGCCATGGCCGTTAGCTCCTGGCAGCAGTGGGAGCATGCCTCCAGTTCCTGGGCTCCGGCTATATACCCATATAAAACGCTCATGGCGATTGGCTTCTTTCTTTTCCTCCTCCAAGGGATAGCCAAGCTGATACAAGATATTCGTGCACTAAAAGAGACTCACTAAACTGGAGACTAGAGACCAATGAGCGTAGAAGTCCTGACAATACTCATGTTCGTGACGCTGATGGCGTCCATTGCCATGGGGCATCCCTTAGCAGTCACTCTGGCCGCAGTTGCGACGCTTTTCGGCCTGATAGATAACGGCTTCGACTTTTCCGGCCTGATCGGCCTGTTTGCCAACAATGCCTGGGGAATTTTTCTCAATTACACCCTGGTTGCTATTCCGCTATTTATTTTCATGGCCCAGGTCCTCGATCGATCCAAGGTTTCTGAAGGTCTGTTTGACGCCCTATACACTGTTCTTGGTGGTCTGCGCGGTGGCTTGGGACTGGCAGTCATTGTTGTCTCAACGGTCTTCGCTGCAACCACGGGTATTGTTGGTGCCTCGGTTGTCGCTATGGGTCTGATGGCCGGACCGGCGTTACTAAAGCGAGGCTACGACAAATCTCTCTCCGCAGGCATCATCTGTTCGTCGGGGACCCTGGGTATTTTGATCCCGCCATCAATCATGCTGGTTGTCTATGGCGGCCTGACCGGCCAAAAAGAAACCTCGGTCGGCAACCTGTTTGCCGCGGCTATTCTGCCCGGACTGCTGCTATCCGGCATGTACCTGCTTTATGTCTTGGTGCGCTGCTACATGAATCCCAAACTCGGACCGCCGATCCCCGCTGCCGAGCGTACCGCTACCGTCATGGAAAAATTCACCATGACGATGAAAAACTTTGTGCCACCCTTCGGCCTGATCCTCACCGTCATGGGAACTATCCTGGCGGGGGTAGCCACTCCGACTGAGGCCGCGGCCCTGGGCTGCGTCGGCGCACTGATCCTGGCCCTGGTCAGTGGTAAATTGAACTGGACCGTCATTACTCAAGCGTGTATCTCAACAGCCCGCACCACAGCTATGATTATGGCCCTCTTCGTTGGCGGAAAATTCTTTTCCGTGGTCTTTCTGAGCATGGGTGGTGGCGACGTTGTCGCCGATGTTCTGCTCGGCATGGACGTCAACCGCTTCGTCGTCTTCGCTATCATGATGGCGGTTGTTTTCTTCATGGGGATGTTCATCGACTGGGCAGCCATCCTGCTGGTCGTCGTGCCGATTTTCACGCCGATAGCCATGGACCTGGATTTCAACCCGCTCTGGTTTGCCATGATGATTTGCATCAACCTGCAGACGTCTTTCCTGACCCCGCCTTTCGGCTATTCACTTTTCTACTTTAAAGGGGTGGCGCCACCGGAATACACCATGGGCGATGTTTATCGAGGGATTCTTCCCTTTGTCATGATCCAGGTTTTTGCCTTGGCGACCATGATATTCTTCCCACAGATTATTACTTACCTGCCTGACGTTTTCTTCGGCAGATAGTCACACTCAAAGGAGAGGATATAATGCTGCCGCAATTCAAAAAGATTCTCTACGCCACAGGCATGGGCCCAGGTGCTCCTTATGTGTTCCGCTACGCCCTTGCCATGGCCAATCAGCACGACGCGCAAATCATTGCCGTCTCGGCACTGGAACCTTTATCAACCTTTGCCCAGAGTCTGGTAGAACTGCACATTTCTCATGAGCAATCGGAACAGATCCACGGCACGGCACAGGCTCGGGCCAAGCAACAGCTGCGGGAGCGCATCGCGCGTTTGTGCGAGAAGGAATGTGCTACGGATCTGCAATGCACACAGCGGGTCAAAGAGGTCCGCATCGAAGAGGGCCAGCCGGCTCAGATCGTCCTGGCTGCCGCAAAAGAATACGCTGTAGACTTGATTATCATGGGTGCTCATCGCCACACTGTAATTGGAGATGCGATACTCGGTAGCACTACCCACAAGGTTCTGCACAGTGCCTCCCAGCCTGTTTTGGTTGTACGAATTCCAGAAGGTTTTCACGAAGAAGGATTCTAAGCTGCCTGAGCAAACTCTGCCAGCCATCATTTTCGGGGCACACAGTCATTGCCTGCGTGCCTCGAAATACTTAGAGGATATACCATGATTTCAAACACGGCTATTCAGCAGTTGATTGACAAACTGGGCAAAGAAAACGTCATAACCGCAGCGGAAGATCTGCTGGTCCTCGGCTACGACTCTACGCCTGGCCTGCATGCGACACCGGACCTGGTCGTCTACCCGACCGACAGTGAGCAAGTGCAGAGCGTTATGCAGGTCGCCCGTGACCACAAAGTGCCGATCACCCCCCGTGGTAGTGGCACCGGCCTTTCCGGCGGCAGCATCCCGGTCGATGGCGGCATCGTCATCTGCTTGAACAAAATGAACAAGATCCTCGAAATCGATGAGGAAAACCTGACCGCCACTTGCCAGGCCGGCGTTGTTACCCTTGACCTCTTCAACGCCGTCGCCGCAAAGGGACTCTTCTATCCGCCGGATCCTGGTTCACAGAAGATCTCAACCCTCGGCGGCAATGTTATGGAAGACGCCGGCGGCCTGCGCGGTCTCAAGTACGGCGTTACCCGCGATTACGTCATGGCTCTCAAATGTGTTTTGCCGGATGGCAGCCTGCTGAGCACTGGCGGCAAAAGCGTCAAGGACGTCGCAGGCTACGCTTTCAAGGATCTGTTGGTCGGCAGCGAAGGCACCTTAGCGATCATCACCGAGATCACGGTTAAACTAATCCCACCTCCGCAGGACAAACGAACCTTCCTCGCTTATTTTGATGATATCCGCATTGCCGGAAAGGCGGTCTCGAAAATTATTGCAGCCAAAATCATCCCATCAACCATGGAGATTATGGACAAGGCAACCATCAATTGTGTCGAGGATTACGTCAAAATCGGTTTGCCGCGCGAGATGGCAGCATTGCTGTTGATCGAGGTTGACGGTCACCCGGCGATGGTTACCGAAGAGGCAGAAGGGGTCGAGAGGATACTAAAAGAAGTGGGAGCGGCAGAAGTGCATATTGCCAAGGACGCTGAAGAAGCTGCCAGCCTGGCTGCTGCACGACGTACCGCTCTGTCGGCACTGGCACGGGTTTCACCGACGACCCTGCTAGAAGACGCCACCGTGCCCCGCTCGATGCTTGCGGAAACCTTTGCCCTCATTGAGCGATTAACAAAAAAATACGCTTTGACGGTTGGCACCTTCGGTCACGCCGGTGACGGCAACCTGCACCCGACGGTTCTCTGTGACGAACGAGACGCAGACGAGATGAAACGTGCGCACGCTTTTTACGATGAACTTTACGAGCAGGTCCTCGCCTGGGGTGGTACCGTCTCAGGGGAGCACGGCATCGGTATCGCCAAAAAAGAATATCTGGCCAGACAGATCGGTCCGGGCGGAGTTGCGGTAATGAAACGAATCAAACAGGCATTTGACCCAGAAGGCATACTAAACCCTGGAAAAATCTTCACAGACGGTCAGGAGTAAAGTGATGACCGACAAAAAAAAGTTAGGCAACTTTACCTCCGAGAATGCTCCAGAATATGAAGATGTTCTACAG
>JAAXQF010000496.1 GCA_012974435.1 Desulfuromonadales bacterium
ACAGGGAGGTGGGGCGCGCGTTGAACAGATACAATCAGCATTGACTCTTCTCGATAGCTGGTACGCTTGGTTGTTCGGTGTCAGTAAGTCTTATCAACAGTCGGTTATTCCGTATACCGAGATGGAACCGGTTTTTCTCTTAGTGAATTATGGCGTTCTTGGAATTGTGTTGCGCTATGGATTGTTGCTCTTTCTGTTGATAATTGCCTGGCGGCACTGTCGCAGGGTTGCTGATTTTGATGTCGTGATCTACATCGCATCGATATTGTCAATATCTGGGTATCTCTTCTTTTCCGTGGGCTACTTCTTCTTTCAGGAGCTAAGTGTTGGCTTGACTGTGTGGCTATTGCTGGGAGTTATGGTTGGCCATAGTTACAAGTTGAAGGCTTCTACATTATGAAAATTGCCCACCTCACTACCGCACACAAGACCTTTGATAACAGAATTTTCCAAAAAGAATGCAAAAGCCTGGCAAGGGAGGGCTATGAGGTCGTCCTTATTTCTCTATCCGACAGGGACCAAGAAATTGAGGGGGTCAGGTTACGCGCCGTTTCAGCTTCCTCCGGGCGGTTGAAACGAATTCTGCTTAGTACTTTCAAGGTCTTCAGGGCGACGCTGGAGGAGAGACCAAACCTGGTTCATATCCATGACCCTGAATTGCTACCTGTTGGCCAGTTGCTTGTGTTGCTCGGCTACCGGGTCGTTTTTGATATGCATGAAAATCTGCCCAAGGCTATTTTGGCCAAGCCTTGGATCAGGCCAGTGCTTCGACCCCTGGTCTCGTCGATGATCAAGATTGTTGAGCGATTACTCCTGTTGCGACTGCCCGTTGTTTTTGCGGAAAAATCCTACGCTAAGGATTATGCCTGGGTAAAGAGACATGTCAATATCCTCAACTTTCCAATTGTGCAGCGTTTACTCGAGATAGAAGGTGACAGGTTCTGTGAACCGACGCTTGGCTATATCGGTGGTGTCTCTCCGGAGCGGGGCTGCATGGTTACGCTTGATGCCCTCAGGTTGTTGAATGATGCCGGCACCGAAGTCCAGTTTGACTGTGTCGGCCCACATTACCACCCGTCGAATGAGCAGCGCATGCGGCAGACTATCGGCAACGATCTGTCCGGATTGGTTAGGCTGCACGGTTATCTGGACTCCGATGAAGGGCTGGCGGTTATCAGCAGGTGCCATATCGGTCTCGCCGTTTTGAAAAATGTGCCGAACTATGTTGAATCATTTCCGACCAAAATGTTTGAGTATATGGCGCTGGGGATGCCGGTCATTGTCTCAGATTTTCCGCTTTACCGGGAAATCGTCGACTCTGTTCAGTGCGGTTTGTGTATAGATCCGGACCGGCCTGAGGATCTTGCCTCGGCTGTCAAGTGGCTGATTGATCATCCTGCTGAAGCCGAGGCCATGGGGAAACGCGGAAAGCAGGCGGTTCAGGATGAATTCAACTGGGATTTCGAGAGTAAGAAACTCGCTACTTTTTACCGGGACATTTTGGCATAACGCGGCTTTTTGAATCGAAAAAATCTGTGGTTCGCAAGTTTCGCTTTTTTGGATAGACAGTATCTGGCAGGAGGTAGGTTTGAAGATTGTAAGTGTTGTTGGGGCGCGCCCCAATTTTATGAAAATTGCACCCTTTATTCATGCAATTGAATCCTACAATAAGAGTGCTCAGGAAAAATTAGAACATATATTGGTCCACACTGGGCAACACTACGATGACAAAATGTCCAGGGTGTTTTTTCAGGCGTTGAATATTCCCGAGGCAGACGTCAACCTGGGGATCGGGTCGGGTAGCCATGCCGAACAGGTCGGGCAGACCATGATTGCCTTTGAGAAGGTCATCCAGCAGGAGCGACCGGATTGGGTTGTGGTTGTTGGTGATGTTAATGCAACCTGTGCCTGTTCGATCACTGCCAAGAAGGAGAATGTCCGCTGTGCACATATCGAGGCCGGCTTGCGCTCTCGGGATATGGCGATGCCCGAAGAGGTCAATCGGTTGGTGACTGATCGTCTTTCAGATCTTCTGCTTGCGCCGGACAGGTTGTCTGTCGACAATCTCCGCCAGGAGGGGGTGCCGGACAGTCAGATCAAATTTGTTGGTAACGTTATGATTGATACCCTTGAGGCCCAGCGTGAAAAGGCCGCTTGTCTCGATCCAGAAACCATTGTAAAAAATAATCTCTTGCTTGATAATGCAGAGCTTCCAGATGCCCTCTCTCGCGATCTGGAACAGGGGCGTTATGCCCTGATGACCATGCATCGTCCCTCGAATGTTGACGTTCTCGAATCCCTGCAGGGTATTCTCGATTTCTTACTAACAGAGGTTGCTGAAGAGAGAACTCTCCTTTGGCCAGTTCACCCCCGTGCCGTGCAACGAATGCAGGAGTTTGGCCTTTGGGACAGAGTGGTAGAATCCCGCAACCTTGTGCTATTAGATCCCCTCGGTTATCACGACCTGTTGCGTTTGAATATGACCGCTTGCGTAATGCTTACGGACAGTGGGGGGTTGCAGGAGGAGTGTTGCGTGCTGGGAACCCCGTGTTTGACCATGCGCTGGAACACTGAGCGACCAGTTACCCTTAAGGAGCACGGTGGCGCCAGCATCCTCGTCGGCAATGATATCCAAAGGATGCGTTCTGCCTATGCGGATGCTCTGCGGGACGGCCGTCGCGCGGAACGCCCGGAACTATGGGATGGGCATGCCGCGCCCCGGATCCTTCAGGCGATTCTGACTGCGGCGCACTAAAGCGTAGACCTGGAGATTACCACCATTGTCGTAGGTTTGTTTAAGCTGGATGTCTGGTCACCTAACTCGTCGCTTATGAGTTGTGACAATTATTGACGGGTGAATCTGTTTTGAAAATATTGCTATTAAGTTTTTACTATTCCCCGGATCTTTGTGCCGGGTCCTTTCGAACGGCGGCTCTTGTGAAGGCGCTACTTGAACAGTTGCCGGATGATGCACATATTGATCTGATCACGACATTGCCCAATCGTTACAGCAGTTATTCCAGCGATGCGCTCGCGTTGGAGGAGTTGCCACGCTTGACGATTCGTCGCATCAAGTTGCCCGCTCATCAAAGTGGCATGCTCGATCAAGCCAAGGCCTTCATGGCTTATGCTCGTCAGGTACTGCCTTTGGTGAGTTCCGGTGATTACCAGTTGATTTATGCGACATCATCCCGCTTAATGACGGCGGCCCTCGGCGCCCTGTGGCTCTTCGCACGCCGCGTCGTGTCCGTCGCAGCGGCCGACCTCGACGGCGCCAATCTTCAGTATGCTTGAGCGTTGGACTGTAACGCAGGCCAGCAAGGTTAACCTGGTCTCTGCAGGTTTCAAGGATTACTTTCAGGCCGGCTACCCGGGGCAGCAGCTTTCATATTTTACTAATGGTATTGATCAAGAGTTTATCGCGCTGGGCGACAGAGACCGACCGACTGTGCCGCAAGGCAAACCTCTGACCGTGCTCTATGCCGGAAATATGGGGGAAGGCCAGGGGTTGCACGAGATTGTTCCGAGCCTGGCTAAACGTCTTGAGGGGCGGGTTCAGTTTCGTATCATTGGAGATGGTGGACGCAAACCGCAATTTGAACAAAAACTGGCAGAAGTCGGTTGCGTGAATGTTGCGCTTTTACCACCAGTCAAGCGTGATCAGTTGCTGATTGAGTATATGCAGGCCGACATTCTCTTTCTACATCTGAATGATTACGATGCTTTCCGTAAGGTGCTCCCTTCCAAGCTGTTTGAATATGCAGCGACAGGTAAGCCAATCTGGGCTGGAGTGTCCGGCTACTCGGCAAGTTTTATTCAAAGCGAGATTGATAATAGCGCGGTATTTTACCCTTGCAATGTTATGGATGCTGAAAGGTCACTAGGCAATCTTAGTATTGAGACCCTTGCACGACCCGAGTTCATCCAGAAGTTTTCTCGCGTAAACATCATGCGTTCCATGGCGACAGATATTTTATCCGTAGCGGGCTCAACCAAGCATTGAATTTTTAAGAAATATTGAGGATTTGGAGCATGAGAATTCTTTTGACCGGCGCCACTGGCTTTGTCGGGGGGGCCTTGTTTGAGTGTTTGCAACAGATTCCCGAGACCTCAGTTCGGGCTGTTTTGCGCCGCCGGGATGATTCGCCGACGGACATAGACTCTATACAGATTCCAGATATTAGCGCTGAGACCGATTGGCGAATCGCGTTGTCGGAGGTTGACTGCGTGATACATGCTGCGGCGCGTGTTCACGTTATGCAGGACACCGCTGAATCCCCTCTGGTTGAGTTCCGTCGGGTCAATGTAGGTGGCACCTTGAATCTGGCGCGGCAAGCTGCATCCTTAGGGGTCAAGAGGTTTGTTTTCGTCAGCTCTGTAAAGGTCAATGGCGAGGGTACTATGCCGGGTAAGCCTTTTTATGCTGACGACCCTTCATCTCCACTCGATCCTTACGCTATTTCCAAGTATGAGGCTGAAACTGGATTGAGAAAAATCGAAAGAGAGACTGGAATGGAGGTTGTCATTCTAAGACCTCCATTAGTTTACGGCCCGGGAGTCAAGGCAAATTTTCTGCGTCTGATGGACCTGGCTCAGAAGGGGCTCCCGTTGCCTCTAGGGCTTGTGTCGAATCGACGCAGCGTGGTTTTTGTCGGTAATCTCGTCAGTGCTATCATGGTTTGTTTGAAGCATCCAGGCGCAGCGGGAGAAACTTTTTTAGTCAGTGACGGTGGTGATGTATCCACGCCGGATTTGATTCGGAAAGTCGCCTCTGCCATGGGGCGCAAGGCGACTTTTTTGCCTGTCCCGCTTGGTCTGCTTAGAGCCCTTGGCTCCCTGCTCGGTAAGCGAGCCGAAATCGAGCGTCTTAGCTCATCACTGTGTGTCGACTCCGTCAAGATACGCAAAGTTTTGGATTGGCAGGCACCCTATACCTTGGACCAGGGTATTCAGGAGACTGTGGACTGGTATCTGGGACAAGGTTGAATGATGTTATATGTTGTAATCGGTTTATTTTTCGGAACTGCGGGAGCCTGGGGCATATCCAGATACGCTTTTACATTGGGCCTGGTAGACCATCCCAACAGCAGAAGTTCCCATACGGCCCCAACGCCGCGCGGTGGTGGGATAGGTCTGTTGCTGGCCTTTGTGGCTGCGGCTTATATGCTCGGTGTGTCATGGACCCTGGTTCTCCCGGCTTCTCTTCTGTCTTTGATTAGTTTTTTTGATGATCGTCTGGAACTCAGCCCGAGACTTCGACTCCTTTTTCAGTTTGCATGTGCCGCTGCCGTGATCTTCGGCGCCACTCTTGCTGAATTCTCTTTGCTCTCGCTGGTGTTTGTTCCCTTCTGGTTACTGTTCATCGTTGGTTCGACAAATTTCTATAACTTTATGGATGGTATCAATGGAATTGCGGGGACTACAGGGGTCGTAGGTTTCGGCCTGTATGCGCTCTTTATCTATGTGGCTCAAATAGAAAGTTCACTGCTGCTCTTGTCGGTTGTAATGGCTGCAGCCTGTGTTGGTTTTCTCCCTTTTAATCTACCGAAAGCCAAGGTTTTTATGGGGGATGTTGGGAGTATTCATTTGGGATTTGTCTTTGCCTGTCTGGTTTTTTACAGTTCTAGTGATTTTGCCAGCTTTTTGTGTCTTGTGACATTTCTATTCCCGTTTTATGCAGATGCTCTCTTGACTCTTTGTATCCGTTGGCGGGATGGTGATCGCCTTTCGCAGGCCCATCGCCGTCACCTTTATCAAGTTTTGTGCAATGAGTTGGCTCTTCCGCATTGGCAGGTGACTTGTGGATTTGGCATAGCCCAACTACTTATCGGAGGCATTATGCTATATTGCTACCGATTGGGCTTGGCATGGCAGGGCGCATTTTTATTGGGGGTTTCTCTACTGTTTGTATTTGTTAGTCTCAGCATCAGACAGGTCGCCACTCGATCTTGAGTGGCCAGTAAAACGTTGCTTCGGGGGTCGCTGGATTATGTGGTCATACCTATATAATAATCGTGTGATGATTATTCTTTTAAACAAGATATTATTGATTCTTGCCGCGTTTTTTTTAGCGTTTTTAGTTCGATTTGATCTGTCTATTCCCACAGCGTACTGGCCAAAGATTTATGCCTTGATACCGGTATTGCTTGGAAT
>JAAXQF010000024.1 GCA_012974435.1 Desulfuromonadales bacterium
ACGGATTCTGGGATTGTAGTCGTGCCACGTCAAGAGAAGTAATCTTGAGCCAAACCAGCTCTTATTTGTCACGATAAACAAGAAAGCTTCAGCATGTAGGGGATAGATTATTATTAAGCCTCCCGCAACTCTTTCTTACATGTCCTAAGGATATGTGGGACGTGTCATGCCCTTGATGGGGTGTAATTGTTTGTGTCAACCGGTTTCCCGCTAAAACTCTTCTAAAATGAGTGGGGTAACTCAGTCGGTGTGAAGCTTAGCTTGCTAAGCGTAATGTTCAGCGTTAGCTGACAGAGCAAGGACTACTTGGGGCAGGTGGTGATTGAGGGTGATAAAGCGATTACATCAAAATTACATCAAGTCATAAAAAAAGGGGCTAGCTTCGGTAAGCTAACCCCCTGATCTTCTTATGGTGCCCAGAGACAGAATCGAACTGCCGACACGAGGATTTTCAGTCCTCTGCTCTACCGACTGAGCTATCTGGGCGGGAGAAGGATTTGTAACCAAATGCGAACTTTATGTCAAGAAAAAAGCTGTGGCTGATTCTTTGCTTGCTTTCCGATGTGCTTTTTGTTACCAAGAAAGACCACAAAATATCATGAAGGTGGCATCGTAATGAAATCTCAAAGTTGGTTGTTTTCAGGTTTTTACTTTTGGTTTGGCAGCTTTTTTGGCTTGCCTGACCGGGGTGAAGTCTGTTGACGGTCGATTGTCGATAGAACTATTGAAACCACGGGCGGGCTCAATCGGGGCGCCTGTGGTTTTTTCGTTTCGGGAAAGTAAACGATGAAGGCCGCCGGGAAAGCCCTGCCGGCCTTTATCTTTAACCGGAACTTTCCCAAAAGGGGACGAGAAAATGATTATTGTAATGCGCAAAGGGGCCAGCAAGGACGAGTTGGCAGCAGTTGAGAGTCGTATCGCGGAGCTTGGCTACAAACCTCATGTTATTCATGGCGACACACGCAATGTGGTCGGTGCTGTCGGTGATGAACGAGGCAAGGCCGTGCTGCAATCGATTGAGTCGATGCCGGGCGTGGAAAATGTCGTGCCGATCCTCAAGCCTTACAAGTTGGCGAGCAAAGAGGTCAAGTTGGAAAGGACTTCGGTTGAAATTGCTCCCGGTGTCGCTGTGGGCGGTGATCAACTCGTGGTCATGGCCGGTCCCTGTGCGGTAGAGAGCGAGGAGCAGATTCTCGAAACCGCCCATGCTGTCAAGGCTTCGGGCGCAACCGTCCTCCGTGGTGGTGCTTACAAACCGCGCTCCAGTCCTTATTCCTTCCAGGGTATGGAAGAAGAGGGCCTCAAGCTTTTGGCGATGGCCCGCGAAGAAACCGGGCTGCCAGTCGTGACCGAGGTCGTTAATCCTCGCGATGTTGACCTGGTCGCAAAGTATGCTGATGTTATGCAGGTTGGCGCGCGTAACGTGCAAAACTTTGCCTTGCTCAAAATGCTCGGTAAACTCGACAAGCCGATTCTTCTCAAGCGTGGTATGTCAACAACCATCCAGGAATTCTTGATGAGCGCCGAGTACATCCTCTCCGAAGGTAATCAGAAGGTTATCCTTTGCGAGCGAGGTATCCGCACCTTTGAAACCGCAACCCGAAATACCCTGGATATCTCTGCAGTACCCGTTCTCCAGGAACAAACCCATCTGCCGATTATCATCGATCCTTCTCACGCAACGGGTCATGCTTCGCTGGTGCCGAGCATGTGTTACGCTGCAGTGGCTGCGGGTTGTGACGGCCTGATCGTTGAAGTTCATCCTCACCCTGAAGTCGCTGCGAGTGATGGGCCTCAGTCGCTGCGCCCGGCTGATTTTCAGGTGATGATGACCAAACTTGCCGAGTTTGCCAAAGTTGTAGGTAAAACGCTTTAATTGAGTTAAAGCCAGGAGCAAAAAATGTTTTTAATACCCCTGAACCAGATTGAAAGTGTTGACCTTGTTATTCATGCCCTGCGTGCGGCCGGTGGCGAGGCTGATTGCACCATGTGCCCGGTGCGTAAGGTCTGCACAAAGCAATGCCTGTCTGTGGCTGAGGGGATACAGCAGATGGTTGCGACCAACACTTTGCCGAACATGGATATGCTCCAGAGTACAACAAGTGAAGAACCCCAGGACGGCCCCGAAGATCCTGATAGCGGCGGCTCCGGGCCTCATCTGCGTATCGTCAAGTAACTCTGAATAATTATATTGAGGAAGAACTGATTATGAATCTCGCTAAACTGGCCTTGCAAGTGCCGACTGTCCTTTTACCTAAAGCAGGTATTGATCTGAATCGCTGGGCAGTGATTGCCTGTGACCAATACACTTCGGAGCCGGAATACTGGCAGTCTGTAGATCAACTTGTCGCAGAGCAGCCTTCGACGTTGCGCCTGGTTTTTCCTGAAGTTTACCTGGAAGACGAGGACGGTGACACAAGAATTGCCGCTATCAATGCCAGTATGGATCAGTACCTGGCAGAGGGTGTGCTTGCTGAGCAGGAAAAAGGTTTTATTCTTCTGGATCGCAAGACCAGTCATGTGGAGTCACGAAAAGGGCTGATGGTTGCTCTCGATCTGGAGGCCTACGATTACCGGCCCGGTTCCAAAACTCTGATCAGGGCCACTGAAGGTACAATCGTTGACCGTTTGCCGCCACGTATCCGGGTCAGGGAAAATGCCGCAGTTGAATTGCCACATATCATGGTGCTGATTGATGATCCCGAACAGACAGTCATAGAGCCTCTTTTTGAGGCCGATTTGGAGCAGGCGTATGACTTTGAACTGATGCAGGAGAGTGGTCATCTGCGGGGCTGGAAGGTCAATCAGCCACAGCTACTCGAGCAAGTGGGCAACGCGCTCGAGGCTCTGGCGGAAAAAGAACGTTTCCAGAAGCGCTATGACGTCGATGATGACGAAGTTATGCTCTATGCCATGGGTGACGGCAACCACAGCTTTGCCACGGCCAAGGCTATCTGGGAGCAGCTCAAGTCAGAGGCTTCTGATCTTTCCGAGGTCATGGATCACCCGGCGCGTTATGCATTGATCGAATTGGTTAACGTACATGACCCGGGGTTGGAGTTCGAAGCAATTCACCGGGTCGTTTTTGATGTTGATGCCGACGACCTGATCAAGCAGGCCGAGGCTTATTATCGCCAGGCGGCAACTCCTTGCCGCATTGACTGGCATGATGACCTCGTTTCGGCAACCGCCGCTGCTGAAAAATCGGGCAAGGCACATGCGATTCCCTTTGTTGCTGCCGGGCGTTTTGGCCTGCTTGGGATTGCTG
>JAAXQF010000252.1 GCA_012974435.1 Desulfuromonadales bacterium
CACCCACTTCGAGGGCTCGCAGACCGGAGTTCTCCTCACTCGACAGGGTGAAGCTGGGTCCACCGACCTTGAACTCCTTGGCCACCCGGCTGGCAACGATGCTGCCGAGCGCCCCCATGACCCGGTTGGCACTTAAGGCCGGACCGGCCGATTCGCGCAGAGCGGCAATCCAATCATTGAGCTCCGCTTCGGAGAGGTCGCGGCCCAGTTGTTGCGCCCACTGGCGAGCCAATTTTTCAATGCCCCAGCGAAAGCTGAAGTTGGTCGCGTTAAGATCCAGCCCCGTACCGATAAAAACCCCGGTAAAGAGCAGGTCCTCTTTCTTGATGCCGGCATCCTGCAAAGCCTCGTCGGCCACCTTGAGCATCAGGAGTTGACGAGGCAGCATCTCCTCAACCTCTTTCGGCGGGATGCGAAAGACTCCGGGAGTGGCTTGCGCCTCAGAAACATAAAAGCCTTTGAAGTCGGATTTTTTATAACCTTTATTCTTAAACCAGCGGCTCTCTTCCGCCCCCCACCAACGTGAGGGGAGCTCTGGCTTGACGACTTTTTCATCACCTAGGAAGCGGCTACGCAGAGAGTCAAGAGAATCCCAGGGGCCAAGATGTGCGCCCATGCCAACAATCGCGATCGGCGGGCTCTTCTTCTTGAATGATGGGGGATAGGTCACCGAACTTTTTGCCGGTTTTTTTGGAATCCATTCCTCGACCAGCAGGTGAGCGTTGATTCCGCCGAAACCGAAAGCGCTTACAGCAGCCCGGCGCGGCTGGCCTTGCTTGCGCTGTTTCCAGGGCTTCGCTTGCTGCAGGACACGGAAAGGACTTTTCTCCAGATCAACACCCTTGGCCGACTGCGTAAAGTTAGCGGTCGGCGGCAGAGTGCGCTCTTTCATCGCCAACAAGGTTTTCATCAAAGCAGCGGAACCGGCAGCAGTCAGCAGATGCCCGATATTCGATTTCACCGAACCGATCACACACTGTCCAGACTTCCAGTCATCCTTGCCCCAGAGACTTTTCAGGCTGGAGAACTCGACCACATCGCCCACAGGGGTGCCGGTGGCGTGGCATTCGATCATGTCAACATCAGAAGGCGACCAACCGGCTTGCTGATAAGCCGAACGCATCGCCCGCAGCTGGCCTTCGGAAGCCGGAGCCAACAAGCTCCCTCCGATATCATTGGACAGACCGATACCGCGAATCACGGCATAGATATGATCTCCTGCACGCACAGCATCTTCGGTGCGCTTGAGCAGGAACATACCACTGCCCTCACCGACCACAAGTCCGTTGCCATTGGCATCGAAAGGGGAACAGGTTCCAGAAGGAGACAAAGCGTGCAGTTGGGAGAAGCCCATCTGGGTGTAGAGAGAATCTGGACGCGCCAGTCCACCAGTCAGCATGGCATCGGCACGACCGGCCAGCAGTTCATCAACAGCCAGTTTGATGGCATAAAGGGAGGAGGCACAGGCCGCATCAAGGGTATAGCATGTGCCGCCCAGACCGAGGGCTTTGGCGAGGAGACCGGCAGGGAGACCCGCCACATATCGATTCAGTGGGTCAACGCCAGGTAACTCTGGTTGCGCGTCTGCACCAAGGACTTTTTCAGCAAAAGTACGGCCGAGATACTCCCGGGCCATGGTCGAGGAGTATTCACTGGGGAGAGCCAGGTTGCCAATGATGACACCGACCTTCTGCCGATCAACCTGGTCGATGCGACCATCACTGAACGCCTGGTGGCCTGTACGCAGCAACAAGCGATACATCGGATCGAGACCGCTTAAGAAATCCCCATCGATATCAAGGCCGGCGATCGATGACGTATCGCTCTCGTCATCAATGAAGCAGGCTTTCTTCGAATAAATTTTGTCAGGAGCACCGATCGCGGGGTCAAAGGCTTCATCGGGTTCGAGCAGCCAGCGACCTTGCGGTGGCTGCCGAGACGTATCGACATTGCCGGTAATCGTTTCCCAGAAACGGTCCAGGGTCGGTGACATTGGAAAAATGCCGCCGACCCCGACGATTGCAACAGATTTACCGTGCTTCATCCTCAGGCAACTCCCTGCAGTTTATTGCGTTGGAAGCTCGCATTCAGCGACGTATCAATCACGCACTGGTAATCTTCGATACGGGCGATCAAAGCCCCGCTGGTCGGATCGACAAAGTCGATCTCCGCAGCTGCCTTGCTGGCACTCTGGCTGGTCACACGGATACGGATCTCGGCACCACTCTCAGGGAAACGATTCAGGTACTGACGATATCGACCGGCGAAGACCGGCAGGGATGCTGACTTGTAGCGCTCAAAGCTCCAGAGGATCATCAACTGAAAGCTGCTGTCTAGAGCCAGGGGATCGGCGAGCCACGAATTTCGCAACGGTTGCTTGATCCAGTCGGTCGGCAGCGGTGCCGGGCGGACCATTGAAGCGATGCCGTCAGCAGAGCAGCCAATCACCTCACGGATACCGTGGAAGTCTGGTCCGTGGAAGAGCCGGTCAGGCTGGTAGACCTCTTCGATCGGCCGACTGTAAGCTTGAAGTTCGACACGCTCCATAGCCACTTTGCCTTCAGGCAGCTTAGCAGCCAGAACTATTCTGGCGCGGGAGTGAACGAACTGCTTGCCGTTCGCCGAGACACCTGAGAGCTCCACGGGCACGACATGCACGCCACCGCTCTTGAAAGACTTGCCGGTCATCAACTGCAAGTTGTGGCTTTGCCCCTGCTCCAGAGTGACGCCTTTCAGAACCCGCAGATCGTTGAAGCCATGGAAACGCAAGCCCGGATTGTTATGGATTGCGCCATGCGCCATCCACTCGATCATCATGGCCATCGGCAGAACCGCCTTGCCATCGATGACGTGGGACTTGAGGAAGGGGTACTGTTCGATCGATACCTCCAGGTCAAAGGCCTTGGAGACATAGATATTATCGTGAGACTGAGATGAAACTTCGCTCGCCGCTTCTTCACGGCCACCGAGGATCACCAACTCGACCGGGCCACCCGGTGGAGTCGCAAGTTCCTCGACCAGGTAATCGGCACCAGCCTTGAGGTCGATGACAGCCACCCCTTCTTCAGCGAAGACTTTCTTCAGCGCCGGGGTCACCATGCCACCATCCCAGGGCCCCCAGTTCAGGGAGAGTACGCGACAGTCAGAACGTTGTGCCGCCTCCTGCTGGGCAATTTTGTTGAGTATCTCGTTGGCCACGGCATAATCAACCTGGCCGGTACGGCCGAAACGACCGGTCGATGACGAGAACATCACCATAAATTT
>JAAXQF010000407.1 GCA_012974435.1 Desulfuromonadales bacterium
GCGGAGAGGGGGAGATTCGAACTCCCGGACCCTTGCGGGTCAACAGATTTCGAGTCTGTTATATATGGTTTCACCACAAATCACAAATAGTCACAAAAACTATTGTAATCAAAGACTTATATGGTTATTCTGGTCACTAGAAATACCTAAGCTTCACGGTCCGTCTGACAAAATTCTTCCACCCAAACTTCCACCTGATTAGCGAGGTGGAAACTTTACAGGAGGGGGGGGCGTCATGCCTATATCAAACCACCAATCTGTCGAAGCCTTCCACAACGGCCAACGAGTACGCGGCATCTATCGCCGGGAGATGGGCACGTTTGATAAACAAAAGGGGGCCGTCAAGTTGATTATCCCTCAATTTGAATACTCCTTTGATTTTTCCGTTGGAGGGAAACGCTACCGCTCCATTTTTGGCAAAGAAAGTGGTTACGGCAAAGTCGGCGCAACTGGAAAATGGGAATCAACTGCTCTGGAAAATGCTTGCATCACTCTACTACGGTTCAAATCCAATGCTCTACGAGGGGAAGGACCAACCAGCGTTAAGGACGAACTCGAAATATCGCGAAAAGCTGCAGCGGAAAAGAAACGGCTGGAGCAGCGGGAGAAAACCGTCAGCGAGTTGGTCGAACTGTTTCTGGCAGATATCGCCATATCCGCCCCCAACATCAAAGCCAAGAAGCCCCGCACTGTCAAAGAGTACCGCCTAAACCTTTATCGGGACGTGATCCCCGCTATCGGCAAGCGCAAGGCCAAGGACATCGAGCGCGAAGACATAACCGAGATTATCGAGAAGATCGTCAAGCGCGGGAAGATTGTACAGGCGAACCGGACCCTGGCTGCATGTAGCCGCCTATTTAATTGGACACTCTCTAAGGGGCGGGTCAAATACAACCCCTGTAGCCAGCTGAAAAAATACGCCGAAGCCCCCCGCGAACGGGTACTGACCGAGCAGGAGCGCAAAGAGCAGAGCAACGAACCCGCCCTGCACGTCGAGATTAAAACGCTCTGGAACAAACTGTCTGATAACGCCGATCACGTCGAAGCGCGGATTCTTTTGATGTGCTTCCTGACTGGAGCGCGGCCCGGCGAAGTCTGTCGAATGCGATGGCAAGAGATTGATGACGACAACTGGTGGTCAGTCCACCACCCCAGGTCAATAGACTGTCTCGGTATGTCCGCGAGAACCAGTTTTTCGGACTCCCGGCATGGCAACCCCGCGACCTTCGCAGGACATTTGCCACCCTGGCAAAAGGATTCGACTTTTCTGACATGATCGTTAACACGGCGCAGGCACGAAAAGACCGATCGGTTATCCGCGAGCATTACGATAAACGCCGTTATTACACCGAACTCCGCCGACTCTTTGAAACTGTTGAGTGCGAAATCTTGCGGATCATCGGGAAACCAGCTGAGCAGGCAAAGGTTCTTCGGTTCCCATCAAACTGGACGGGCTAACAAAACCACCGCGCCAGACCTAACCACAACAACCTTGACAACCACCGTTGACGATATCAGGGATCATGGTGAAATCATCTGGCAAAACAGGACACTTCTCATATTTCGCAAAACAGGGAGGTGAACAAAAAAGAAGCGAAGGATAAGGGCCTCACTTCTTGCACTACTGATTTTTGTCAAAGCATTAAGATGTCACCCCAAGCTGACATACAGGGTTCTGCCGAAAACCCGTGCCGCTTTGCCCAGCGTTTGCAACGTCACCCCCATGTTTTCCGGATCAAGTAGGCGGTTCAATGCGGCCCTGCTGGTGTGCATCCTTCTCGCCATTTCGGTCTTACTCAGTTGGTCTTTTTTCATCAACTCCGCAATTTGAAAGGCAATCACCCGCTTGATTGCGACAAGTTCGACCTCTTGCAGAATCCCCTCTTCGCCGAGAAAGGCGTCGAAATCGGTGCCGATGTTTTGCTGTGTTTTTTTTTGTTGTCATGTCCTGGCTGTATCAATTTTGGTTCGCGTGTCAATAAAAAAAACCCCTAAAAAACAGGCATAAAAAAAGGATGTGACGACGAACGTATAGGCACATCCTGCGTAGACCTTGATAAATCGTTACCGTTACCAAGCTCACCGGCCCTGTCTCTTTTTTGTAAGTGCCTTGCTTCACATATTGAGCGCAGAAGCCTGAAGGCCTTTCCTTAACCGAAAATCTCTGAAGCCTGTTTTTCTAAAATAACCGTGTAGTAATCCGCCGCCCGGTTCAGGAGTTCGTCGTATTCATCCATCTTGCCGAGTTCCTCCAGGGCTTCGGCGGCTTGATCCAGGGCGTTGTCAATCGCGACCGGCTCATCGTCCATCGTGCCGTCCAGGATATTTTCGAGCAGGTTGATGGCTTTGGCTTTAGTTTTCTCGATGGTTTCACTTGATCGTTGGACATTTTCTAGGAACAAGGTCCGCGTTGATTCGGAAACACACGACAATTCATCAGCAATAGCGGTAGTTATGGCTTCAGCACATTTTGGGCACCCGGCAACGACCGCTTCAAAAACAAATCGATGCTCTGTGCCTTCCTGAACAACCCTTGCCCCCAGCTTAAGGCAATGCAGAACCATTTTTTCATTTTCGTATAATGCCGCAAATTCAATGGGATAAAGTGCAGTTTTGTCCTCAACTCGGTTTATATCCGCATAGACCGGGATGAGAAATTCTAGCAATTCAAAATGGCCGAAGTAGATTAAAAATTCCAGAAAAGTTAACCCGTCAAAACCTGGACCAACCCCGTCAAGGTGCAGGGCACAATCGGCCCCTTTTTTAACCGCTTTTTTAAACAGGTCTGCATTGCCAGACCTTGCCAACTCCACTATGGGGTAGGTTTTTCCCGCTCCATCAAAATTGTTAAAATAACCGTCCGCCCCCGTGATTATGGCGTCATCAAGGTTTGCACCAGCATCTATTAGCAGCTCGGCAATTTCAAAATGGTCGTTTCTGATAGCTTCCCCCAGGGTACTCCCTCCCCACTCCCAGTCACCATAGACATCCAGTGCCTCATGATAATAGTCCGTATCGCAACCACTTCCCACTAACCAGCGGACCACATCGTAATGCCCATTTTGTGCCGCCAAGATCATCGGCGTCGGGCACTCTTCCTCTTTTTCAAAGATATCTGCCCCCCACTGAACAAGTTCCTTGGCGGCTTCCAGTTGACCTAGTTCACAGGCAAGGCTGAAGGGGTGTCCCCCGTCAGGGAAATGTTCAGGATCAAAATTATAATTATTGATCAAACACGCAATTCCATGGTTGCCCCCTGTTTCTACCGCGTCTTTAAAATCATTAGGTGTGATACCATCTGCGTACATCGAAGCAAGGTCAAGTCCCATAATCCCCCCCCATAGTGTATAAAGAGGCCTGGTGTGGCCTCCTTCGTATTAAGTCACAAAAAACGCCCCCCCCTTATTGGTTATTCGGCCTATAAACTCCCGATATCCACTTTCCATTGTTCCTGAAAAACCAAGGCACAGGTTACCGTGGTCTCCGAATCATAAACCAGCTCTAGTTCCCCTGCATGAGTAGACTTCTCGCAACTGAAAGCATCTGAGCAGCAATCAAGGAGCTTTCGTTTGTATTCGGTATCCTCATTCCCTGCCAAGTGGTCACCCTTAGTTTCAACGATCAACACCCTCTGCTTCTCGCCATCTTGCGAAATAGCAAAAATGAAATCGGGGTAGACCTTCTGCTTGCGCCAGCCCTGAACGGCGTAGCCCTGTTGCGCCTTGGCCACGTTGCGGTGCCACCAACGAATCGCCTTTTCTTCATCAAGGTAACAGGCCACCTGTTGCTCATAATCGTTGAAGTCGTCGCGATAGGCCGGGGCAAAGAGGCTGTGTTTAACGATATCAGCGTCGGTTCGGTGTAACTCTTGACTATTCGCTTGTTGATCGGTCGGCATGCGGTCGGGCATACGCCAGTTCTTGCCGTCCGTGCGCAGTCGAAATTGAACACGCCCCGCCACAACATCCGCCGCAAAAAGTTCTTCGGCGAATCGGTCGCGTTCCTGAGACAAGAGCTTTCTCAACTGGTCGATGATCATGGCTTGTTTTTGCCCCATGTCTCTTTCATCCAGGCCGACATCGGCCAAGGAATTTACCGCCTCGGTCACAACCTCCCGGGCCAGCCAGGGATTGGGTAAAATATCGACCAGGGAGCGAACGACATAGACCGGGTCGAACCTTTCCTGTTCGGGTCGGGTTTCGACTTCCGTCTTTTCGATAAGTTCTTTTGCGGCCAGCCCACTCTTGAAGTTGAGTTTGAACGTCTGGGCATTCAAGGTG
>JAAXQF010000554.1 GCA_012974435.1 Desulfuromonadales bacterium
AGGATCACTGACGTTAGGCTATATTGGCGATTGGTTCGGCCTCAACGTTCTCTTTGTCTGCGCAGGACTAAGTATGGCTGTCGCACTGATCCTGTTCCGTTTTCGCACTTCACGTTCCACAGCATAGACTCACATCCATCCGGGAGCTCCGGATGAGAGCGAGGACAAGAAGATACTAATGATCGACGTCAAAGCTATTTATGAAGGCACTGAATATCACACCCCTGAGCGTAAAATCAGCTGGCTAAGCAGGCTGTTCCCTACGTTCTCTTTTTACCTCAAAGTCCTGTTGATCGTCTGGGATGACAACCGCAAGATAAGAAGAGGTAAGTACGATTCCGCCGAATGGCATAATGGCAGCGCCAGGACGATCAAGGCTCTGGAAATGTCTGGCTGTCGATTTGAGGCGACCGGCATGGAACACCTCAAAGACATTGACCGCCCGTGCATCTTCATCGGCAACCACATGAGTTCACTTGAGACATTTGCCCTTCCCGCCCTTATCATGCCTCACGGCTTTGATCTGACCTACGTGGTCAAACGCAGCCTCGTTGACTACCCGATTTTCGGCGACCTTGTTACAGTTCGCGATCCTGTCGTTGTCAACCGAGTCAATCCACGCGATGATCTCAAGGTCGTTATGGAAGAAGGAGCTCGCCGCCTTGAGCAGGGGCGTTCGCTGATCATTTTCCCACAACATACGCGCTCCGTTGACTTCGACCCGAAGAAGTTCAACAGTATCGGCGTCAAGCTTGCTCAAAGAACCGGGGCCCTCGTTATACCCGTCGCTCTTCTGACCTGGGCCTGGTCGGCGGGTAAAATGGTCAAGGATTTCGGGCCGATCATTCCTTCCCGAACGATTCACTTTGCCTTTGGTGAGCCGATGGAGATTACCGGTAAAGGGCAGGAGGAGCAGCAGCGAATTGTTGACTTCATTCAAAGCCATCTCAAGAGATGGCGAACAGAGAATTAAGCGCAAACGCTACTGATCTTCTAACATTCTAAAGCGGGGACAGGCACCTGTCGGAGCCAGTCCCCTCCCTTCGCTCTTGACGTCTCGCCAAGCCGTCACTATATTGATCAGCCAAAGAACATTCACTAAGGAATAATCATGGCCTCAGATTACTATGCTGTTCTCGGTATCGAGAAAAACTCAACTGCCGACCAGATCAAAAAAGCCTACCGTAAACTGGCACTGAAATATCATCCCGACAAAAACCCGGATGACAAGAAGGCGGAGGAACGCTTCAAGGAAATTTCCGAAGCTTATGCCGTTCTCTCCGATACAGAGAAGAAACAGCAATACGACCAGTATGGCGACGCGGCCTTCCATCAGCGCTTTTCTCAGGAAGACATTTTCCGCAATGCAGACTTCGGAGACATCTTTCGTGAGTTCGGCTTCGGTGGTGGTGAAGACGTCTTCAGCCAGATGTTCGGTGGCAGAGGGGGGCATCACCGTCCCCGGCCCAAGAAGGGCCAGGACTACCTGATGCGAATCACAATCCCGTTTCGCCAGGCAATCCTCGGCGGAGAAAGACGGGTAGATCTCGACCGCAACGGTCAGAAGGAGCAGCTGCAGGTGCGTATTCCAACCGGAGTAGAACCAGGACAGAAGCTGCGTATCTCCGGCAAAGGTGCGGCAAGCCCGAACGGCGGGCCTAACGGCGACCTGATGTTGGAGATCAACGTCAGCAAAGACTCCCGCTTTCGCCGTGAAGACAAGAACCTTTATACAACCGTCAAAATTCCTTTCACCGGGGCTTGTCTCGGCACCACGGTAACCGTAGAAACTCTTGAGGATAGCAAACGCATCAAAGTGAAGCCAGGCACACAGAATGGCAGCAAGATCAGGCTCAAAGGTTTCGGTGTCCCTGCCCGCGCAGGGAAGGCGAACGGTGACCTCTATGCTATCATTGACATTGATGTACCACAGTTGCTGAGCGAGGAGCAGAAGGTGTTAATAGAGAAGCTTCGAGATGAAGGGGTCTAAAACCCAAGTAGCGAGTAGCGTGTGGCGAGAAAAAACCAATAAAAACGGCCAGGGCAGAAATGCCCTGGCCGTTAGTTTTTGTTTCGCCACTCGCTACTCGCAACGCGTTGCGGTTCTTAATGACAACTTGGATCGTACATCATCGATAATCGCCCACGGCTGGACAAACAGTTTGCACAGACTTCGCCTGCATCACCGTATTGCTCTTCAGCCAGGATCAGGCCCGCCTGAACCGAGGCGTCGTCCGGCAGGTTGTCGGGGTCAAACTCTGTGCCGCAGTGTCGACAGGAAGTCATCATCTTTGCTCCAGGTGATTGCGCACCAATGCCGCCAGGGACTGGATAAAGTCCTGGTTATCATTGAGTGAAGGGGTTCTTTCAAAGCGCGGCAAACCAACATCCTCTGCGTGCATACGAAATTCGAAATCAATCTCCTGCAGTGTTTCGATATGGTCCGACACGAAAGAGATCGGCACGATCAACGCGCCGGGAGCTTGTTCTGCGCCGAGTTGATCGAGAACTTCCAGGGTGTCAGGTTCCATCCACTGCACCGGCCCGCTGCGACTCTGAAAACCGAGCCTCCAGGGGTGACCGGGGAAACGCTCCATCACCCCTCGCACCGTACAGGTTACATGATCGAGGTAGGGATCGCCTTCATCAATAAACTTCTGCGGCAAGGCATGTGCAGAGAAAAGAATCGGGATTTCATCACGGGACAGTTCGTGGAACTTTTCCAGCCCTTCTCGTATCCGGTTAGCCAGGGCATCAAGATAAGCGGGCCAATCGTACCATTCACGGATGATCGTATATTCAAGTTCCGGGTAAACCCGTGAGGCGGCGGCTTCAAAATCCTTGATGCTGCTACCAGTAGTGGCGCTGGTGTAGTGCGGGTACATGGAGAGCACGACGGCCTGCGTAATGCCATCCTGCTTCATGCGCTGCAGGCACTCCTCGGCACGCGGTTGCCAATAGCGCATGGCTACGAACGGCTTGACCTGGTCACCAAGTTCGCGGGCGACACCCGCGGCCTGTTTTTCAGTCCATTCCAGCAATGGGGATTTGCCACCGATTGACGCATAGTTGACCTTCACCTTCGGTGCACGCAGCGTGCTGATCATGAAGGCAAAGGGCTTCTGCAGCAGTGCGCCTGCCGGCAACTGGATCAGATCGCGATCAGAGAAGAGGTTATAGAGAAACGGGCGGACCGCTCTTAACGAGTCGGGTCCGCCCATATTCAGAAAGACTAAGCCCATGGGTTTCTCGAGAG
>JAAXQF010000295.1 GCA_012974435.1 Desulfuromonadales bacterium
ACGCTACAATTCACAAAACAATAATCCGAAAAGGAATCGGTGACACATAAATTATGTGCCCCCGTTTTGCTGCTTACCTATTTGGTTTGTAATGATCAGTCCTGCATGTAGCCAAGAGTCGCAGTCCAGAAAGAAAGATCATTGTTGGTTTTTTCGTAGATTTTCGCATTCATGATGGCGATACCGGCGATCTCAGCCAATGCAGAGAGGAAGGTAATCTCCTCCTGGCTGTAGCGTCTCTTCTCGGCACTGTAAAGGCGGAGGACGCCAACCACGCGTTGCTGAGCGATGATCGGCATAGATAGAATCGAAGCAATCCCTTCGGCAACGGTTTCAACAGGATACTCCAGTCGCGGATCATTGGCGGTGTCAGCAATTAGAACTGGCTTTCCGGCCAGGGTCTCGCTAATGCTCTGATCAGTGTGCGGTTGCCCCTTGGCCAGGAACTTCTCACTCAGACCAGACGTGGCGATCAACTCAAGCTCATGGGTCGTTTCGTTCCTCAAGCGCAGCGCGCTCGCTTTAACCTGCATGATGCTGATCACCTTGTCGACAATCAGTTGAACAACCTCTTCGGAATCGAGGGTCGAGAGAACCGCACTGGTGACTTCATGCAGCGTGCGGAAATAGCCCAGACTCTTACTCGGATCAATATCCTGGACGGCAGAGACATCGAGCTCCTGCGTTCCCGCTTCAACTGTCGTCGGGAGGTCTACCCCTATCTCTTCAAACAGGGACGCAAGCTGCTCATCCTTATCCTGATAAATACGTGCGTTGACAATCGCCATACCGCCCATTTCAGCAAGAGCGGAGACAAACTCGATATCCTCATCACTGTAAGCATGAGGCTCCGCGCTATAGAGACGCAAAACGCCGATCACTTTGTCGCTGGCGATAACAGGTACTGACAGAACAGAAGCGATCCCTTCTGCGCGCATGGCCTCCGGGTACTGGATACGAGGGTCGCTACAGGCGTCCTTGACATAAACAACCAACCCGGCCAGCACCTCAGGGATACTCTGGTCAGCGTTAAGCGCGCCTTTATTCAAATAGGTTTCACTTAAGCCGAACGATGAAACCTGCTTCAGGTTATGGCTTTCCTCATCAATCAGTCGCAGGCCACCCGCTTTAATTTCCAGGGCGGCAACCGTACGCTGCACCAGAGAATCTAGGGTTTCCTGCAGGCTACTGGCAGAAAGAATCGCCTGGGCCGTTTCAAAAAAAAGTCTGAAATATTCGTTGGTGTTGGACTGGATCATGTTTCAAGTACCTCCACAGAGAATGTGACCATTAAAGAGTATCCGTTAGATTATAGTAGAAAAAACAGAAATGGGTACACTGTTTTACTGACAACAGAGGTTTTTATCTCCTCGACTGGGTTTTAAAGGGGAGGACTAGCTAAGGCGTCAGCAAACAACTTTAGTATAAGATAACCATTTTGGCTGGTCACAAAGAGTCAATGAACGCTTTTTAGCGCTGCACGAAGGTTTGTCGAAATGAGTAAAAGAGCATTAAAATAATAATTGGCGAGGAACCAGTGCCTTGCACAAAAAAACTCCAGCGATAAGATGACGGTTATCTTGACAGCCGATCCCCGGATGAATAGACTTCGGCAGACTTTTGAAGCCGGTCTGATGACCAATTAAGGAGAAGAGACCTATGAACAGCTGTCCATGCGGAAGTGGCAATGATTACACTGCCTGCTGCGAACCGATCATAAGCGGCAAGAAGAAGGCCGAAACAGCAGAACAAACGATGCGGGCGCGTTATTCAGCTCATGTGAAAGTCGAGATCGACTTCATTTACAACAGCACCCATCCCAAACATCGAGAAGGCTACGACCACAAGGGAACACGCAAGTGGGCCGAGGAATCCGAATGGTATGGCCTGGAGATTGTCAGCACCAGCCAAGGTGGCCCCGAAGATAAGCAAGGGGAAGTGGAATTTATTGCCAAATTCCGCGACAAAGAAGGTCGGCGCAGCCATCACGAGCGGGGTCAATTCAAACGCGAGAAGGGGAAATGGTTGTTCACAGAAGGTGAGAGGGTCAAATCTCAGCCGATAACCGCAAACAAAATCGGTCGCAACGATCCTTGCAGTTGTGGCAGCGGCAAGAAATATAAAAAGTGCTGCGGATAATTAATTAACGAAACAAGAAAGGTCCAATGTATGACTCAGCAAGAGATCACCGATGCCGTAATGGCGCTATCACTCGAAGAAAAACAAGCCTTCATCCTTAACACCCTTCCCGGCCTGGCGAAAGAGGCCATGGAGGACAAAACTTTTCTGATGCAGCTATTGCCTGTCTTCCTCGGTATTGTTCAAGAGAGCGGCCTGGACCTGGCGCAGCTGATGCCGTTGCTCGGCTCTACGCCATTGAGTGGCAGCAAGTAAACCGGGCACAAAAATATGGTGACAGTTACCTCATTTAAGCTCTGTGTTGAGAAATGGGGTAACTGTCACCGAATTCTTCCTTCGCGTCCTGCATCGTTAAAGCTTTCTGGCGTACCTCTTCAGCAGCAAACTATTTGTCACAACAGATACACTCGAAAAAGCCATAGCCAGTCCGGCAAACTCCGGTTTGAGAACAATACCGAAAGTTGGATAGAGCAGACCTGCGGCTATCGGGATACCGATAATATTGTAGAAGAAAGCCCAGAACAGGTTCTGTTTGATTTTGGCGAGGGTTTTACGCCCAAGGCGAATGCTGCGCTCGACATCACGGATATCCCCTTTAACTAACACGATGTCACCGGTTTCCTTGGCGACATCGGTACCACTACCGATAGCAATTCCAATATCAGCCTGAGCCAGAGCCGGAGCATCGTTGATACCGTCACCAACCATACCAGTCACTCGGCCCTGCTCCTGGTAACGCCTCACAACGTCGAGCTTGTCGGCAGGCAAGACTTCAGCTTCAACATGGTCAAGGCCAAGTTGAGCAGCAACGGCATCAGCTGCGGCCTGCCGATCCCCGGTAATCATGACCGTTTCCAAGCCAAGCTGCCGCAATCGGGAGATTGTTTCTGCGGCCCCTTCCTTGAGCGTGTCAGCCAGAGCTAGAACACCCATCATCCGACCGCCCCTGGCGACATAAATAACCGACTTTCCACCTTCTGCCCACTTATTAACCTGTGTATCGAAATGAGCAATGCGGATTGATTCACGTTCCATCAGGCGGTGATTCCCAGCCAAAAGCAATGCACCATCAAGCTTACAGACAAGACCATACCCAGCCACTTCTTCAACATCATCAACCGAGGGGTAAGTAACGGTACGATCTTCGGCATACTGAACTACCGCGCGGGCAAGAGGATGATTACTCACTGATTCAATGCCTGCAGCAAGTTGGATCAACTCTGTTTCGCTGACACCATCAACAGTCAGCAGATCAGTCACAGAGAAAGCACCTTTAGTCAAAGTCCCGGTCTTATCAAGCAGGATCACCTGCAAACGTGAGATATTCTCCAGAGCAGAAGCCTTTTTAAAGAGAACCCCTGAAGAGAGGCCAACGGAACTGCCGACCATAATTGCCGTGGGCGTCGCCAGACCGAGGGCACAGGGGCAGGCAATCACCAGAACAGCGATAGCCACTTTGAAGGCAAACAGGAAGCCGGCGCCCGCGAAAACGTACCAAACCAGAAAGGTTATGAGAGAGATACACACAACTACAGGGACAAACCAACTGGACACAGCATCAGCTAATCGCTGGATCGGCGCTTTATCGCCCTGGGCTTCCTCGACCATGCGCACAATCTGCGAGAGCACCGTTTCACTGCCAACCCTGGTGGCTTCAACAATCAGTCTGCCATTGATATTGATGGTCGCTCCGGTGACCTCAGCCCCCGAAGTTTTTTCAACGGGGAGAGACTCCCCGGTAACCAAAGCTTCATCAACCGCCGAAGAGCCTTCAACGACAATGCCGTCGACTGGAATTTTTTCACCAGGCCGGACAACAACCCGATCACCGACCTTAATTTGGCTGGCAGGCACCTCAACTTCTTTGTCGTCCACCAGAAGAAGAGCCCGATCCGGTTGCAAATTGAGCAAGGACTTCAGCGCTTGACTGGCCCTCCCTTTTGCGCGGGCTTCCAGCCATTTGCCGAACCTGATGAATGTAATCAGCATGGCACTGGTTTCAAAGAACACTTCCCCAGAGATGCCAAAAACATTAAAGAGCGCCAGCAGTGAATAACCATAGGCCGCCGTGATTCCTATAGCGACCAGCACATCCATATTGGTCGAAAGGTTTTTCAGCGACTTCCAGGCACTACGATAAAATGTCAAACCTGCACTGAACTGGACGACCGTCGACAGACCGAAGATGAGGTAGATGGTGTTGGCCCCCAAAGGAGTGAACCACATCAACGGCATAATCGGCAGAGACATGACTGCGGCAAAGATCAGCCAGGAAAGTTGCGTGTTGCCTTCCTGCAAATCCATTTGATCTTCAGTTGCCGCGCGGTAGCCAAGGTCTTTGACCTTGGCTATCAGGTCGTTGTCTTGCAGCTGACTGGAGTCATATACGACAGAGAGTTTTTCTGCGGCGAAATTCACCGTTGCAGAGGAAACTCCGGACAGCTTGACAACACCCTTTTCGATCGTTTGCGCACAATTGGCGCAAGTCATCCCCTGTATGACAAAAGTAGCTGTACTGGTCGATTCTGGCGCAGAGGACTCCGCTGCGTCTCGACTCTGTGTCGATTCAGGTTGGTCTTCATCGATCGGTTCGACAGACTTAAAGCCAGCAGCAATAACAACGCGCAACAGCTGCTCGCGAGTCGGACCGCCAGCAACAACCTGCACCCTGCCCTGCTTCTCTGCCAACGACACGCTGACGGCAACCACGCCATCAACAGACTGCAAAGCGTCTGTAACCTTGGCAACGCATTTTTGACAGCTCATGCCGTAGATTGGGATCGTAATTTCAGTAGTCGTCGTCAATAATCAAACCTCTGTGTCTATTGATCCTGCGTCGGGTTTCCAGAGTCTTGCCAACAGAGCGGTCAGAAGCACAGCAAGGGCGAGTCGCAAACCGAGCATCATCACAGCATCACCGCCGAGCACGACAAAGATCAGCACGTCTTCAATCACGGCATGGCAAGTAGCCAGAAACAGACCGGTCAGAAAGAGTTCACGTCGACTCATCTGTCCGGCAGCGGCCGAACGTATGATAATTCCGGCCCCGTAAGCAATACCAAGAAAGATCCCGGTAAAAAGAGGCAGAACGGCAGAACGTCCCAGGCCCAGTCCACGCATAACCGGTTCGGTTCGTGAGCCCAGGGTGCGAAAGACCTTGGCGTAACGCAACACCTCAAAAATCACCACAAGCGGCACTACGATGAGGACCAGCTTCCCGCAAAGCATCAAGGCACCGAGACAAGCCTCCATAAAAATCGTCATCCCGCCACCCCCAACGCCTGCATCCCCAGCATCAGCCAGCCGGCGATAGCAGCCAGCAGGATGCGAAACAAGGTCAGGACTCCACCTCGGGCGCCGGTACTGCTCAGGACGCCGCCCTCAAGGACCAAGTTGTGGGCGATGCCCATCATGACGCCACATTGGGTCACCTGCCAGGGCGTCAGATCCAGAGGAGCGAGGACAGCAATTGCTGCGTAAAGATTGACCAGGGCTCCGGCAATAAAGGCAAAAGCGGTCGCACCAGGGAGACCGAACAGGCTCATAATCGGTGCACACCAGGTCCCGAGACTATCAATCAGACCATAGGCTTTGCACATATCCACAACGATATAGAGCGGCAGTACAAACTTGATCATTTTGAAAACAGTCGAAAAACCTTCAACCACTCCGCAACGGACACGTTGCATGATTGGCGGTATCTGTTCTTCCCCAGTTATTTCCATATATTGCTCACTCTTAAGTGTAGTTGACATATCGATTTCCCAGACCTATAGTGACGGCCATGAGAGCAATTTTTCTAGCAGACGCGCACCTTTGCAAGCCTTCCGATCCGAACTACCAAGCCCTGTTGGCCTTCCTTGAAGACCAGTGTGGCAAAACGGACATGCTGGTTCTACTTGGCGACATCTTCGAATTCTGGATCGGCAAAGCAAGCGTGGTCGAAGCCTACGTGCCCATCATCGATGTGCTCGAGCGGATGCACCAGCAGGGCACAAAAATGGTTTACGTGGAGGGCAACCACGACTTCCATCTGGGCCCGGTTTTTACCGATCGGTTAGCTTGCCAGGTCCTTCCTGAAGGCGGCAGTATTGAGCTTGACGGCAAAAAGATCTTCCTCGCTCACGGCGATCTTGCCAACCCCGCAGACGAAAGCTATCGCCGTCTGCGCGCCTTTCTCCGCAGCAGCCTGATACGCACCATGCTCCGTCTCGCGCCAAACAGCCTGACCATGGCGATAGCGAACCGGGGCAGCTACAACAGCCGGAAGAATGCGGGGGAAAGACGCAGTCGCTGGCCGGCTCGCGAAATCTTGCGCCCCTACGCCGAAGCAATTCTCGCCGAGGGTTACCAGGTTCTCGTTACCGGTCACTATCATCACCCTTTTCACGAAAAACTGGGCGATAGAGAACACATCGCCCTGGGTGACTGGATCACTCAATTTTCCTACGCAGTCTACGAAAACCACGCCTTCACACTGCAGACCTACCCGACGTCACCTACCACCTCAGAAGACTGATTGTCAGCTTCCTCCGCTCGCAGGACCAGATCCCTGAGCGTCATGTCATCCAGAGCCTCACGCTCAGCAACCAGAAGTGTTTCTTCCAGACCAGCAACCACTCTACGCTCGCAGTTGTTGCGAAGACGATTGTAATCTGAGCCGTCAACAGCCAAACCGCGAATCACGTCATGCATCCTGATTTTTTCTAAAGCTTTTGCCGGTTGGTAGCCGGCGACATCGTTCTCATGCGTCGTCGCAACGACAAAACCAAGGCGCGACAACTCTTCAAGGATGGTACGCAAAAGGCGCGGCGGGACATCAAGGGTTGAGGCCAGTTCTTCCTGTCCTAGAGGCGGCTTACCCATGTAGAAACGACGGGAGACAAATAACAGTACAGTGACAGCGATGAATTCGATACTGGCGAAATTTATCCGCTTGCCCCTGAGGTCCTGACGAATAGTACTCAGGTTCTGCGTGGCGTAGGTCATCTCCAGGCCCAGAAGAACAATCATCCAAGAAAGATAAATCCAGACCATGAGGATTGGCAAAGCCGCCATGGTGCCGTAAATGGCATTGTAACGAGCCACGCCAACCTGAAAACTAAGGTAGCCCCACTGGCTGAGTTGCCAGAGCGTGCCGCCGAAGACTCCACCGATCAGAGCTGCCTTCGGACTGACCTTGACGTTCGGCATGAAGAGATAAAGACCGGCAAACACCAGCCACATCACCATGAACGGTAAGATCTCGAACATGAAGAGCAAAACCTCTCCAACGTATTCGTACTCAGTCAGGGTTATAACCAGCTGCTGGCTTTTTAAAGTGCTGGTCATGGAAATTGCAACCACCACCAGAAGCGGACCGATGGTGACAACCGAGAAATAGTCGGTAAAGCGGCGCAACATCGGGCGTGTCTCTTTGACACCCCATACGCTGTTGAACGATTCCTCAATATTAGACAGGAGGGTCAGAACAGTAGCGATCAGAAAAACCAGACCATAGGTTCCCAAACGGGCAACATTGGTATTGTTGATGTATTCAACGATCTTGGTGACTGCTTCTCCACCACCAACAGCCAACTGCTCGAGGAGAAGTGGTTCAAGCTCATTTTGCACACCAAAGCCCTTCAGGACCGAAAACACCAACGCCAGCAGGGGGACAAGTGACAATAGAGTCGTAAAGGTCAGCGCCGAAGCCCGCAACATACAGCCATCAGCGATAAAACCACGGACCACAAGAGCCAGGATCTGCCCTTGATTAATCAGAGTCCTTCGCCACCACGGCTTGTCAGTTGCGTCCATTTCCCACAGCTCATGCTCCAGAAAATTCCGACTCCGATCAATCAATGTATGCAATGTGCTCACAAGTACCTCACTTTGCCAAGAATCCGTCAGGGAGTCTCATTCAGGTCGACTTCAACGACGGGCAAGCCGAACTGTTTCAACTCATCGCCAAATTCTTCCGGATTGCCCACCAGAACAATCTGCTGTCGGGAGGGATCAATAAATTCCTGCGCCACTCGTTGCACATCGGCGACCGTCACAGCAGCGATGTGATCACGATAGTCAGCAAGATAATTCTCCGGATAATCGAAAAAAGCCAGTGACATCTGTTGGCTGACCACCGAGTGGGTATTTTCAAAACCAAAGACGAAGGAGTTGATCTGACTCTCTTTGGCAAGCTGCAATTCTTCATCAGTTACCGGTTTGTCGCGCAAATCATTCATGATTTCTCGGGTCAAACTGATCGCCGGAACGACGGAAACATTCTTGGTCTCGGTGCCTGCAACAAAAGGTCCGGGCAAACGTCGGCCAACTTGAAAATAGGAATAGGCTGAATAGGCCAGACCGCGGTTTGAACGGATTTCACGCATCATGCGTGAATTAAAGCCGCCGCCACCGAGAATATAGTTAAGCACCCGGACAGCGTATTGGTCGGGGTTTTCCTTGCTCAATCCCAGGTCTCCAATAAGGATGGAGGTCTGCGATAAGTCCTTGGCGGCCAACTGAATCAAGCCGGCATCAGGGGCCTTAACCGGAGGCAGTTGCTGTTCGGGGACATTACCTTGAGGCCAATCACCCAACTCCTTGTTGAGGGCCTCCAGCAGAGTGTCTCGATCGAAGTCACCAGACACAGCAATCCAGAGGTTGTTCGGTGCAAAATAAGTTTCATGGAAATCAACCAGATCCTGCCTGGTGATTGACGCCAGGCTGTGCTCGTTCGCAGTTCTGCCGAGATAATGATCCGGATAGAGAGCCTTCATCAGGAGTCGTCGGGAGATGGAACCGGGGTTGTCGTTCTGACGCCGCAGATGCTCCTGCGCTTGGAGTCGAGCCAGTTCAAGTCTTTCTGAGTTAAAGCTCGGACGTAACAGAAGATCCCCCAGTATGCTCAATCCTGCGGAGAAATCTTCTGACCGTAAAGAGAAGTCCAGCTGGGCCGAATAGGTGCCCATACTGGAACTTACGTTAGCCGCCAGAAAATCAAGATATTCATCCAAAGCTTCAGGCGTCCTGTCGCCCGCACCGCCACTGCGCCAGACGCTGCCAAAGAGACCAGCGAACCCCGTCTTCTCCTCTGCAGAGCTGATCCCACCAGAACCGATCATGGCCGTTACTTGCACCAGGGGAAGCTCATCATCAGCCTTGAGGTAAAGACGGATACCGTTGTCTAGAACCAGGGTTTCCACTTCAGGGAGTTGGAACGTCAGATCGGGGTATTCAAGTTGCTGGTAAGAGGTTGGCAGAGGCGCGCTGCACCCGGAGAGAATCAGGGCAGAGATCATGCCGATCAGTAACAGTCGTAACTGGCAGAGATAAATCATAACGCGTCCTCCCGCTTCAGAACGACAACCGTGCGGTTGGACTCTGTGAAATAAGTGTTTGCGACAAGCTTGATATCCTCAACCGTCAACTGTTCGATTTCTCGTTGATAGTTAGAGACATAGCGCCAGTCACCGGCAAGAGATTGATAGCTGGTCAACAGGCGGGCGAGACCGGAGTTACTTCTGAGTTGACGTAACTGGTCGGTCAGCAGGCGGTTACGGACCTTATCAAGCTCGGCAACCCCAACCAGCTCCTGCTTAAGCTTATCCAGTTCAGCGTACACGGCTTCCTCAAGCTCAGCCGCGGTATGGGGATGACGTGGGACGGCATCGATCACAAACAAGTTGGCATAACGTGAACCCGGCGCGCCATACACAGAAACGGAGGTCGCCAGTTTTTTCTCTTCGACCAGAGACCTGTAAAGTCGTGAGGTTCGGCCGTTGCCGAGGATCTGGTCGATCAGGTCAAAGGCGTAATCGTCTTTATGCGGCATGGTCGGCTTGTGCCAGGCCATCGCGAGGCGCGGCTCAGCATCAAAGATATCGACAAGCCGCTTCTCACCATTTTGTCCCGGCTCGACTGCGGAGATGTTGGGCACCGGGGTGCCAGGATTCAGGTCACCAAAGTAGCGCTCAACCATGGCGATAGCCTCGTCAGCTTTGACGTCACCGACCAACGCGATCACGGTGTTAACCGGAGCGTAATATTTCTGCAAGAACTCACGGGTCTTTTGCGGGCTCAGGTTGGCGATATCGGAATGCCAACCAATAATCGGGTTACGATAGGGGTGCACAGTAAAGGCATTGGTCACCAGCGTCTCATAGTGCCGCCGGCGCGGGTTGGTGTCGTAAGAACGCCGCCGCTCTTCGCGGATAACGTCACGCTCTGTGTAAAATTCACGCAGCACGGGGTTCTTCATGCGATCCGACTCGATCAGCGCCCAGAGCTCCAGTTTATTTGACGGCAGGGAAATCAGGTAGGTCGTCAGGTCCTTGCTGGTAAAAGCGTTATAACCGACGCCGCCATTCTCAGAATAAATATTCGAGAAAACATCTTTGACTACATACTGCTTGTGCTCAGCCTGCAGACCTGCCAGCTCTTCCTCGAGGGCCATAACAGCGGCCGGATCGGCATCAGTCTGCAGACGCAGGGCATCGAGTCTGCTACCGACAGCCTCTATTTTCTCAAGCAGAGGTTTTTCTTTCTCGTAGTCAGTGGTGCCAAGGGTTTTGGTGCCCTTGAACAGCATATGCTCCAGCAGATGAGCGACACCACGGGTCTCACTGGTTTCATGCACCGAGCCGACCCCGATGGTGATATAGGCGGAAACAATTGGGGTGTCATGACGTTCGACCACCAGTAGTTTGAGGCCATTGGCAAGCTGATGCTCAACCACCTTTTCCTCAAGGGAACTACTAGCAAAAGCGATACTGGCATAGCCGAACAACAGTATCCCCAGAAGTAAATATTTTAAGCCATTGATCTGTATCATGTTGGTTATGTCCTATCTAAATCATTTCATTAAGTTATCGTACATTATAACCATGTCGTCTCGCCCGGTCGAGCAAGACATTACGTTTTTTAGATGTATCACATCTTAGCAGCTAAAAACCAGAATTCGCAGTGAGTGATCTATGTATCCAGATTTTGACAAAGGCTCTACCTGCTGTTTAACTTCATACACATTTAAACTGTAAGAACATGGGGAGACAATATGAAGCGCATAGCAGTACTAACCAGCGGCGGCGATTGTTCCGGAATGAATGCAGCGATTCGCGCCGTGGTCCGTTCTGGGCTGAGCAACAACCTGGAAGTGATCGGCGTTCAGAAAGGTTACCAAGGGCTGATTGATCAACAATATGAGCTACTGACAACCAAATCAGTAAGCGGCAAATTACAGGTTGGAGGGACATTCTTACAGAGCGCGCGCTGCCTGGAGATGCTCGAAGAACAGGGGCGCAAGCAGGCAGCAGAAACCCTTCAGGAGATGGGGGCAGAAGGGCTGGTTGTCATAGGCGGCGACGGCTCTCATCGCGGGGCCTACGAGCTGCAAAAACGTGGCATACCTGTGATAGCGATCCCAGCCTCGATCGATAACGACATCCCCTTCACCGACATGTCACTCGGTGTCGACACGGCCCTGAATAATATACTGCACGCCGTCGATTGCCTGAAAGACACCGCCTCATCCCACGACCGCACCTTTGTCGTTGAAACCATGGGACGCGACTGCGGCTACCTCGCCCTCGTCTCTGGTATCGCCTGCGGTGCCGAATACGCCCTGATCCCCGAATCGGCCTACGATATCGAAGAAATCAGCAAGCACCTGCTGCGGCGTTTCCAAGAGGGCCGGGACAACTCGATTATTATGATTGCAGAAGGAGCCGGCAAAGCCCAGGATGTAGCCGACCAGATCAAGGGCCACATCGGCTTTGATACTCGTATCATGGTGCTTGGTCACTACCAGCGCGGAGGTTCACCCTCCTCTTTTGACAGGTTATTAGCCGCCCGTTTCGGCGTAACTGCGGTAGAAACCCTTCTGAAGGGAGAATCGGGTAAAATGCTGGGCCTTGCCTGCGGATCAATCATCCAGACGGATCTGGACAAAGTAATAGAAGGGGGTCGAAGAAAAATTGACGAGACGATGCTTAGACTGGCATCGACTTTGGGGATTTAGTGCGCAGCAACAGCCGCCTGCCCCAAGGCAAGACCACCGTCGTTAGGTGGAACAAGAGAATGGGTAAGAACCTTAAAGTCCGCCGTCTCTAGACGAGCCAGACTCATTTCAGTTAAAAGGCAATTTTGAAAAACCCCTCCTGAAAGGACAACCCGGGCAAGGCCTGTTTTTTGCCGAATCTGCGAGCAGGCCTCCTCAATCATTGAGGCAAGAGAAACATGGAAGCGCCCGCCAATCTCAGCAACAGGTCTGCCATCTAAACAGTCTTTCACGATCGCATCAATCATCGGCAAGGAATCAAAGATCATTCGCCCTTCATCGTCGGACAACAAGTAGGGATAAGGTTTTGACTGAGACGGGTCAGAGAGCATCTCCAACTGCATGGCAGCCTGTCCTTCAAAGGAGACTCTCTGCCTCAGGCCCAAGAGTGCGGCGACCGCGTCGAAGAGCCGGCCGCAGCTCGAGGTCAGCGGCGCATTGATCCCCTTCAGCGTGGCCTGGCCAACCAGGCGCAACTCATTGTCGGGGATACCTTCGAAAGCATTCACCCCTTCAGGGATTTCACCGTAGGCT